>JARRRL010000009.1:0-18789 GCA_037380725.1 Gammaproteobacteria bacterium
TTTTGTTTTGTTGGGTGCGATTGTGGTGAGTTTGTTCACTGGCCTTGTCTTTCTGGTGAAAGACAAGGGCCAGAGTCGACGTTTGTTGAATTCATTGATGTGGCGCGTCGGTTTATCCGCCAGTTTGTTAATTCTACTGATTTTTGCCGCCGTGATGGGTTGGATTCAACCGCATAACGTGGGAGGTTAAGCGCCTTATTTTGTTTAAAACAGTGTTTGAAAACAGCGTCTACAACCAGTACACCACAAAAAAGAGAAAAATCCATACCACGTCGACAAAATGCCAGTACCAGGCGGCGGCTTCGAAGGCAAAATGGTTGTCTGGGTTAAAGTGACCTTTGAGAATGCGGCACCACATAATGAGCAGCAGGGTGGCACCGATGGTAACGTGTAAGCCGTGAAAGCCAGTTAATAAAAAGAAGGTGGAGCCGTAAATGCCCGCGTGCAAGGTTAAGCCCAACGCGTGGTACGCGTGATAATATTCGTAGGCTTGAACACAGAGAAACGTAAAGCCGAGCACAATGCTAATGCCTAAATTGATGACAACCGTGCGGCGTGCATTGGTTTTAATGCCATGGTGTGCGATGGAGAGAAAAATGCCACTGGTGATCAACAGCGCGGTATTTAGAAAAGGTAAGGGCCAGGGACCCATGGCCTGCAAGGTGGTGCCATCCGGTGTTTTGACCAGTGGCCACATGGCCTGAAAGGTGGGCCACAGAACTTCATGCGTCATGGCGTTGCTGCCAGCTCCTCCGAGCCACGGGACAGTCAGTAATCGTGTGTAAAACAAAGCGCCAAAAAAAGCGCCAAAAAACATGACTTCGGAAAAGATGAACCACATCATACCCATGCGGTAGGAGGTGTCCATTTGTTTGCTGTTTAAACCCGCCAAGCTCTCTTTGATGGTATCCCTGAACCAGCCGATCATCATATATACCAGTATGAGAAAGCCGGCGATGAGCAGGTAAAGACCGAGTGAACCTTCGTTTTTCACGAAATCGGTGCTTTGTTGAATGAAGTTGGCGGCGCCAATGACCGTCACGAACAGGCCGATGGCTGCGATGATGGGCCATTTGCTTTGCTCGGGAATGTAGTATTTGTTCGGGTGCTCAGACATGCGAAGTGCCTCCCTTGGAACGCGCGTGTGCGGATTGCTGCTTGGGTTTAGGTGTTGTATTTTCTGGAGAAATCGTGGAATCTTTTGGTGGTGCGATGCGTGAAGTGATGTCGTACAAGCGATAAGACAGGGTGATCGCTTCGACGTCTTCTGGTAAATCAGGGTCAATGTAAAAAACCAATCCCATGTCTTTCCCTTCAAAGGGAGCGAGCGATTGTTGCTCAAAACAAAAACACTGGGTTTTTTTCAGATACGGTATGGCTTGGGCTGGTGAAATGGACGGTATGGCCTGAGTGGTTACCGCCGTGTTATTGGGGTTTTCCAAGCGAAAAATTATGTGATGAATGCGACCGAGATTGGTCGTGATGCTGCGTATTTTGGGGTAAAACGGCCACGGGACATCTGTGCTGGTGTCCGCGATAAATTGCACGGTTACCGTTCGATTTAAGGGGTCAACACGGGGAGCGCCCGTGTCATCTGTCCAGGCTGTTGTGGCGACACGCCCGGTGTTGTCGTACTTACCATTTAATCCTGTGATCTCGCAGAACACGTCGTACAGGGGAGGCAGCAGAAACACGGCAAAGCAGAACATCCCCAAGGCCCAGAAGACTAACTTCAGGACGAGCGCACGGTGTGTGGCGGGTTTGGGTGGAGCGGTGGCGTTTGGGGTGTTCTGGGACATGCTGATTCGCCTAATGTACGGTGGGTGGCGTGCTAAAGGTGTGGTAGGGGGTTGGTGAAGGGAGTGTCCACTCTAGGCCTTCTGCACCTTCCCATACTTGATGGTCGACTTTTTTTCCTTTGCGTTGCACGCACGCTTTCCACAGCACGGCCACTAACAGCAATTGACTCAAACCAAAGCCAAAACCGCCAATACTGATCCAAAAATTGAAATCAGCAAATTGCAGTCCGTAATCGGGTATGCGGCGAGGCATGCCCGCTAATCCGATGAAATGCATGGGGAAAAACAGCAGATTGACAAAGACGACTGAACACCAAAAGTGCCATTTGGCCAGCGTGATATCAAACATGACGCCTGTCCATTTTGGTAGCCAATAATATACGCCAGCCATAATGCCAAAGACCGCGCCGGTCACCAGCACGTAATGGAAGTGCGCCACCACAAAATACGTATCGTGATATTGCTGATCCGCCGGGGTTATTGCCAGCATCAATCCCGATAATCCACCGATGGTAAACAGCACCACAAAAGCCAGCGCGAACAACATGGGTACCTCAAAGGTCATGGAGCCTTGCCAGATGGTTGCGATCCAGTTAAACACTTTGACGCCGGTGGGTACGGCAATCAGCATCGTCATGTACATGAAAAACAAGCTGCCAGCCAGCGGTAATCCAACGGTGAACATGTGATGCGCCCAAACGAGAAAAGAAAGCAGCGCGATGGAAGCGGTGGCGTAGACCATAGAAGCATAGCCAAAAAGGGGTTTTCGCGCGAAGGTAGGTAAAATGGCGGAGATGATGCCGAAAGACGGTAATATCATGATGTACACTTCGGGGTGTCCGAAAAACCAAAAAACGTGTTGAAACAGGACAGGGTCACCGCCGCCGGCGGCATCGAAAAAGCTGGTGCCAAAGTGTCGGTCGGTCAGTAGCATGGTGACGGTGCCGGCTAAGACGGGCATAACGGCAATCAGCAAAAAGGCAGTGATCAACCACGTCCAAACAAAGAGCGGCATTTTCATGAGTGTCATGCCAGGGGCGCGCAGATTGAGGATCGTAACGATGACGTTAATGGCGCCCATGATGGAGGAAATGCCCATCAGGTGAACAGAAAAAATAAAAAAATCGGTGCTGGCTGGGCCGTATTTGGATGACAGAGGGGCATAGAAAGTCCAACCAAAGTTCGGGGCTGGTCCGCCGCCCAGCATGGACGCGATGACCGATGAAATTAAAATCGTAAATGCAAAAGGTAAAATCCAAAAGCTCCAATTATTCAAGCGTGGCAGGGCCATGTCGGGTGCGCCAATCATCAGGGGGATCAGCCAGTTTGCTAAGCCGACAAAGGCGGGCATCACCGCGCCAAAAACCATGACCAGTCCGTGGACGGTTGTCATTTGATTAAAAAAATCGGGGGCAACAAGTTGCAAGCCGGGATACATGAGTTCGGCGCGAATGACCATGGCCATGAGCCCACCGATCAAAAACAGGGTGAAAGATAAAACCAAGTACATCGTGCCGATGTCTTTGTGATTTGTGGTAAACAGCCAACGGCTGAAGCCTGTGGGGTGATGATCGCTCATAAATGTCGTCCTTCGTATGGGCTGTATCCTGATTTACGGTTGTAAAGCCGCTGCCGTAAAACCATTTTCGTTAAGCCATTCTCGTAAAAATCGTTGCAAAATAATGTCAAAGCGGGGCTGCGCCTCACTGATCGTGTACCACGTCTTTGGGCTGCACCAACTGCCCGGTGTTGTTCCCCCAGGCGTTTCGCTCGTAGGTGATGATGGCGGCCAATGTTTTGGGCGGCAGTAAATCTTTAAATGCAGGCATTGCGTTGCGTCCATTGCGAACAACATTGATGTGTTCCCCGATGCGTTCGGGTTGAGTGGCGATGTCCGCCTGAGCCAGCGCTGGGATGGCACCGCCACCTTGGCCGTTGGGTTGGTGGCATACGGCGCATGTTGTTAAATAAGCTTGTTCCCCTTCTTCCAGTAAAGTTTCCATTGCGAAGGTGGCGTCAACGCTGTTGGCGGCTTCTTCCGCTGCAATGCGCTGGGCTTCTTGGCTGTCCGCCAGCCATTGCTCGAAATCGGCGGGGCGGCGTGCGTCGACGACGATGGGCATGAAACCGTGGCCTTTACCGCAGAGCTCCGTACACTGTCCGCGATAGATGCCCTCTTTGCCTTCGGGTACAAGCGTCCAGATTTCATTGATAAAACCGGGTATTGCATCGCGCTTCACGCCAAATTCAGGTACGTACCAGGAATGAATCACGTCATCGGCGGTGATGAGGAATCGGATTTTCTTGCCCGTGGGTATCACCACAGGTTTGTCGACTTCCAGTAGGTAGTTGACGTCTTTGTTAGTGGCTTTTGGGGCTTCACCGCTGTAGTTAGCCAAACCCAGGGGAAACAGGCCTGATGCGCGCAGTGGTGTTTCATACGCTTCGCGAGGTGTGCTGAGCTGTGACTCGAAGCTAAGCTTTAGGGAGTTGTCATTTTCATAGATGAGGTATTCATAATGCCATTTCCATTGACGTCCGGTTACTTTGATGGTGAGCGCCGATTCGCGCGTGTCAACCATATTTTTGAGTACCCGTGTAGCGGGAATGGCCATCAGAATAAGTATCACAAAAGGGATAATGGTCCAGGTCAGCTCGATCAGGGTGCTTTCGTGGAATTGAGCGGCTTTGTGACCTTTTGATTTGCGGTGTTTCAGTACGGCGTAAAGCATGAAGATGAAAACGCCAGCACCGATTGCAGTGCAGGTATACAACATTAAACGGTGGAGGTGGAAAACGTCTTGACTGATTTGAGTGACGCCGGGTGTGAGATCGTATTGCAGTTCTGCAAACAGTGGCCTGCTCAGTATTCCGGGAACGACAGCCAGTAACGGGCGTAGCCATGTGGTAGTAATTCGGTCCATATGTGCGTTCACTCCCTAATGTTGTTGTGCCACGTGTTGGGCCCGCATTGTGTTGAACCCGCATCGTATGACGTCTTGGTGTAGCGGTCTTGGTCGTTTTTGTCGAGATCTTGTCAGGCAGTGGCTTAAGTGCGGGCATCAGGAGGCCGCATCCCTTGGGCCATTCACCTCGGGCTATATATTATATAGACCTATAGAACACGATGTATAGCAAGTGAGCAAGCTGGTAAACCATTATTTTTGTAGGCGCTTTAATTTGAAAGTACAGACAGGTAGACGTCTACACGGTGGATGGTGCGGATGAACGGGAATGATCGTTTGTGGCGGCTCGTATTGGACACCGTTGTTGTGCTGGAGACAGTTGTTGTGTGGGATACTTGAGGCATAGAATGGCGGGTTATCGTGCTAGTCAGTCAGCCAGTCGTGATGTTATTCTAGATGGCCTTTTCATTGTTGATTGTTGTTGAATAATTGGGAGAGTGTTAAACGTGAGTGATACGGGATCACCAGAACCGAAGACTGATAAGAATGTCTATCGAATTCTTTTTATTAGCCAAGGTGAGGTGTATGAGGTCTACGCGCGTGAAATTTACCAAAGTGAGTTATACGGCTTTATTGAGGTAGAACAATTCTTGTTCGGAAGTCGGACACAGTTGGTGGTTGATCCGGGTGAGGAAAAGCTCAAAACGGAGATGGCGGGTGTTGCACGTAGCTATATCCCCGTTCATTTGGTGCTGCGCATCGATGAAGTGGAGAAAGAAGGGGTGCCAAAGGTGACAGAAGTCCGTGGTGTGGGCAATGTCATGCCATTTGCACCGGTTGGGAATCCGGGCGGTTCAACGTTAGGTCCTAAGAAACATTAGTCCTCTGATCCATATGAATGCACTAAAATAGGTGACGGGATGTGAAAATATCTTTTTTTGCATTCAATTAAAACACGCCGCAACGCGTTTTCTTTTCTGATTGTTTCATTGTGGTCCATACTGTTTCTGAGACATGTGTCACGTTGTCAGATCGATGTCATTATTCTGACAGCATGAAGATGCACCCTTGGGTGTGCTCGCTTGAAATTATGGAACTGGAGACGCCAAAATGGAACTGCTTTCCGACAACGTGGATCGGCGTCGCGTTGAGCAAAACAATGCGCTGCGCCAAAAGCTCTGTCAGGAAATTCAAGAATTTTCATCTCGCTTACAAGAGATGAAGCCCTTGCGCACGGAATTACAGAAAGTGTTGGCCTGTAATTACCTTGAAATGATTGAGTCGCGCGAAGAACTTTTAGGCTTGTTGTGAGGTGCTGAACATCAAGAGCGCTCTGAAAGAGCGCTCTTGATGGATGTGCCTGGATTCGTTGTTAAAAATGCTTACGAATACCGACGCCAAAGATTGTGATATCTATATCTGAGGTGCCTATGTCTCGACTCGTTTGGTTAAACTCGGCGTAGACGGTTGTTGTTTTTGTATAGTGTTTGTCAACACCCAATGATATGTTTGAGCTTTCCAGCAGTGTTGTGCCTGCTGCGTTTTCAGTTTCTGAATCCGCGTATTGTGCTTTGAGTACGGTGCCATTTAGATCATAGGCTGCGCTCAGTAAGAAACCAGTGATTTTTTCATCCGTGTTGGATTCTTCTGAGTTTTGGAAGACGGCACCCAGTTTGACGGCGTTTAATTTAATGCCGCCTACGAGTTGCCAGGTGTCGTAAACGCCCATACTGACTAGGCTTCCACTGTTGTATTGAACGCCATCGTCGTAGCCAAAGCCCAGATACACATTATCCATGTTATACGTGGCGTTGAACGACACGGCGTCACCGATGCCGTCTTCCAAGCCCGTTTTGCCATCGATGTTGGCCCCTTCGCCTTGTATCAGACCCAATTGCAGAGCGATGGCGTCGGCGATGGTTGGAGACGTGTAATTGATTTGGTTACCTTTGCGTTCTTCGCCCACCAAGGTGGTCTTTAAGTCACCTTCGTGGTCACCGAACAGATCCACTTTACCTTGTGACTTTTTCAGTGGGGTGTCTATGCGTCCGAGGCGGAGCGTACCAAAGTTTCCGCGTAGGCCAACATACTGTTCACGCGCTTTGAGAAAGTCGCTGTCGCTACTGTCGTTGACGCTATCTTCTTCAGGATCAATTTCAAGTTCATATTTATAAATGGCGCAAAAATCATCGGACAGATGTTCTTTGCCTTTCAAGCCAAGAATGGATGTGTAACTCTCCACTTCCCATTGATCGGTTGAGGTTGTGCCGTTATCTGTATCACTGTTTTGAACGGCAATATCAAACGAACCATATATTCGTGGTGCGCCGTGGTGTGCGTAAGGGGTTGCAGTTGCAACGCTGGACGCAACTAAGGCGACGCCACTGAGTATCCCCACAACGGTATGCTTACCCATTTGTCTTACTCCTACTCGTGTTTTCACTCCTGGTGAAGAATTAACATCTGTTGCTGCTGTGCGAATGGTTTTAAAGTCTGTGTGCCGTCACTCAGGCTTTAAAACCTACAAAATCCGCCAATCCCGTTCGCGAGCGTGAAGCACTTTTCTCGCGGATTCGTGGTGAACAGCGCGCCATGCAATATCGTATTTGTTATGAACTTATGACACTAAGCGCGCGCGGATGGTAACGTATTTTTTAAATAATGGCAAACCGGGGGAGTGGGGCAGGGAATTTAATTTAAAAAACAGGGTATATTTGGTTTCTATTAGGTTATTAGTTAATCGTGCAAAAGGTTCATGTTAATGCTGTATATGTATCCGCATGCGGGTGGGGTGGTTTTAAGCAGGTAGAACGGTGGTGATAAGCCAGGTGTTGTAGGCGATAAATATGAATAATAGCAGGGACCCTTTCATTCGGCTAATGCGACGGCAACTTGTTCTACTTGAGTTTTTAATTCTAAAAGTCATGAGCAGTAAAGCCAGCGTCAAGATCATGACGACGGGCCAATCCCGATGCAGCACGTCTGGTGATACGGTTGGTATGGGGCTGATCACGCCAGCGATACCGATGACGGCCAACAGATTAAACATATTTGAACCCACAATATTGCCAATGGCGATGTCGTCCTCGCCTTGGCGTGTGGCGATGATCGTCGCGGCTAATTCAGGCAAAGATGTGCCTAAAGCCACAATGGTCAAACCGATGACGAGATCACTGACCCCGATGGCGTGTGCAATGTTTACGGCACCCCAGATCAAAATTCGTGAACTGACCAGTAAAAGTGTTAAACCCATGATGACCCAGAAAATGGCGCGACCTAATGGGAGGGCGTGAGCGATTAATTCTTGCTCGGTTTCTATGGCGAGGGCATCCGTTCGATTTGTGCGTGCACTGACGATGGACCAAATAATTAATCCAAAGAATCCGGAAAGTAATAATAAAGACTCCCAGCGTGTGAGGGCGCCGTCCCAGAGCAATAAACCCGTCAGTAGGCCGATCAATATCAGCAGTGGTAATTCTTGGCGTACGATTTTTGAATGGACGACAATGGGCGTGATCAGTGCGGTGACGCTCAATATCAAGCCGGTGTTAAAAATATTGGAACCTAGGGCGTTTCCCAGTGCTAAATTGGGGTTGCCATGAAGGGCAGCCATGGCGGAGACCACCATTTCGGGTGCGGAGGTGCCAAAACCCACAATGACCATACCGATCAGCAGCGTCGGCATACCCGCGTGTCGAGCACAGGCGGCAGCGCCTTCTATAAATCGCTCAGCACTCCAAACCAGTAACGCAAATCCAGCCAAAATAGCCAATATGTCAATCAACATGTTAATAACTCACTACGCTACGATTCAGTGGATTGGTGTGTGTCACAGGGAAAAAACTGTCACAAGGCAGGGACCTATCACAGAAAAATAATACCTGCTGAATTCAGACGAATTTATCGGCGCATCGCTTCGGCATACAGCACATCTTGTAAGGTGTTTGCTGTACCGCTGGCCAGCGCGGTGCACAGTAACGTTAAACCGAACCACGGGTCCAGGTTTGCGCGACCTTTAATGGCGCAATCGGTCAGAAAACACAGCTCCAAGGCGTCGTTCAGGGGAAAATGTTGGAGGCGTTTGATAGCATTTTGCACTAATTTTTGCCGTTGTGGCAATAGGCGTTGCTGGTGAAGCCATGTTGTTAAGTTGATACCGCGTGCGAGGGATGCTTGGCCACTTTGGATGCAGCGGATATCACGCGCGAGACCCCACAATAACAGTACGGGTTCAGCGCCGCTGTCACGCAGACGATGCAGGCGACGCAGTGCGTCAGCCACGTTGCCGGCCAGTACGGCGTCGAAGGCGTCAAACGTGGAATATTGCGCCAGATCGCTGGTGCTTTGTTCCAGGTGTTGGCTGGTGATGGTTTCATTGGGAAAGATTAACGCGAGCTTTTCAATTTCTTGTTTTGCCGCTAGGAGATTGCCCTCCACCAGGTCTGCCAAAAGGGATGGCACGTCATTAGCCAGAGCTAAGCCTGTCGTGTTGGCGCGTTGTTGAATCCAGTGTGGCAGAGCGGCGCGCGTAATGGGCCAAATGGGGACGTGCACTCCGCAGGATGATAGGTGTTGGTACCAACGGCTTTGCGTCTGTCGGTTTTCCAGTTTTGAACTGATGATGAGCGTGATCAGATCGTGATGCATGTTGGGTGATTGGGCTATTTCCGAAAGCAGTGTGGTGATGCCGTCGGTGATTTTTTTGGAGAGCGTGGTCTGTGTGAGATTCAGTTCAAGACGTTTCTTTTCTGCGAACAGGGAAGGGGTGCGTAAGGTGTTGAAAACGGGATCCCAGTTAAAGTGCGTATCGACGCTGAAAGCCTGCCGTTCGGTGAAACCGATTTCGCGGCTTGCTTGTCGTATCTGGTCGCTGCACTCGTCCCGAATCAGGTGTTCGTCACCGCTGACCCAGTAAATGGGTTTCAAAGGCGGATGTTGCAAGTGATTGTTTAATTGCTCGGGTTTGATTTTCATGTTTGGAGAACGCGTTTGAGGTGCTGTGTCGTGGCGGTGGGCGGTGTTTGCTTGGTGTGGTGTCGTTTTTCAAAATCCGTTAAGCGCCGGATGATTTCGCGCATCAGCTCCGCTTGAATCTCGCGCCTGAGGACACGTTCTTCTTGCGCTTTGCCGCTGATGCTTGTGGGGTCAAAAGTGAAGACGCGATTGCGACTCAGCGAAAAATTTTCTTTGTTTTCGGAGCGGACTTTCTTTTCAGAGGCGACATGGTTTTCAGAGGCGACATGGTTTTCAGAGGCGACGTGGTTTTCAGTGACCTCATCCGATGAGGCGGCGCTTGTGCTGGTGTCTACGCCGGTGTCTGTGCTGGCGTCAAGAGTGGGCACGGTGTCCAGGGTAAAGGTTACGGTTTGAGATAATTCATATTCGGCTGCTTTGCCACGGCGATCGTAACTGGCAATGTTTTTTGCTGTTTTGATCGACAGAATGTGAAGCTGAATACTGGAGCCGGTGTCGTCGATCGAGACCCCGGCTCGCTTGAGTTGTCGCCGTAACCCGTAATCCCATTCGGGTTGAAAAGCGGCTTCCGTGAACATTAATGAAATGGGAGGGAGGTCAAGTCGTGATTCGTCGTAGCCGCGTAATTGAAAACCGCAAGCGGACAAGATAACGCATACAACGCTAAACCAAAGCAAACGGTGAATGGGGTGGAGCATGACCTTATCCCTCGGGGCTGAGTTAAAAACCGGTTTACGTCACAACAAAATTGATGAGTTTGCCGGGGACTACAATGGTTTTACGAATTTGGCCAGCGTGAATGAACTTCTGAATGCTGGGTTCGGCTGTGGCGGCAGCCACCCACACGGACTGCTCGTCGTTGGGGTTCACGAGAATTTTGCCGCGCAGTTTGCCATTCACTTGCACGACCAGCGTGATTTCCGATTGCACCAGCGCTTGTTCATCCACCTTTGGCCAAGCTTGATCCAGCAACAGCGAGGTTTCGCCGAGGTGTTCCCACAGGCGCTGGCAGATATGAGGTGTGATGGGGGCTAACAACAGCACACTGGAGCGAAGTCCTTCCTCGTATACGGCATGATCTTCGGGTGTCGTGCGAACCATTTTTTGTAGTGTGTTGCTCAGTTCCATGATTGCTGCAATGGCGGTGTTGAAGCGATAGCGTCGACTGATATCGTCTGTCGTTTTGGCGATCGTATGGTGGATTTTGCGCCGCACGTCTTGCTGGGTGCTGGTCCACGTTTTTGTGGCGGTCTGCGCTGCTTTGGGGTCGTGCTCCATGACAAGCCGCCAGAGTTTTTTCAGAAAACGAAAGGAGCCTTCTACTCCCGAATCGCTCCATTCCAGCGATTGATCCGGTGGTGCGGCAAACATACTGAACAAGCGCACGGTGTCAGCGCCGTAGGTGTCAATCAGCTGTTGTGGATCGACGCCATTATTTTTGGATTTGGACATCTTTTCAATGGGACCGCATACCACGGTGCTGCCGTCTGCACGATGTGAGGCGCGAATGATTCGGCCTTTTTGATCTCGCTCGATGTCAATTTCTGCTGGATTAAAGTATTTTTTGCCGCCGTTTTCCAAATCCTGATAATACGTTTCCGCTAAAACCATACCTTGGCACAGCAAGCGTTTGAAGGGTTCGTTGCTGCTGACCAGACCCAAATCTCGCATCAGTTTATGGAAAAATCGCGCGTACAACAGATGCAAAACCGCGTGCTCAATGCCGCCCACGTATTGGTCCACCGGCAGCCACGTGTTGGCATCGGGTGTCACCATGGTATGAGGATTGTTATTCGACGCGAACCGCGCGTAATACCACGAGGATTCCATAAACGTGTCAAAGGTGTCTGTTTCGCGATGGGCTGGCTTGCCACATTGTGGACAGTCTGTGTTGATGAAAGCGTCTAAACGCTTTAATGGCGAGCTGCCGGTGTCGTCAAAGGTCACGGATTGTGGGAGCTGTACGGGCAGGTCGGATTCGGGTACCGGAACGCTGCCGCAGGTCTCGCAATAAATAATGGGAATGGGGGTGCCCCAATAACGCTGGCGCGATACACTCCAGTCGCGTATCCGAAACTGCGTGTGTTGTTCACCTTTGTTTGCTTGTTTTAGGTCATGGCTGATTTGTTCAAACGCGGCTTCGCTGGTGAGGCCATCATAGGGGGCGGAATGGTATAAAACCCCTAAGTCGGTAAACGCACCTTGAGAGACATCGGCGGCCTCAGCGTCAGTCGGTCGAATGACGGCTTTGATGGGCAACCCGTAAGTGTGGGCAAATTCCCAGTCACGTTGATCGTGAGCCGGTACAGACATAACGGCACCGGTGCCATAATCGCTGAGAACAAAATTAGCAACCCAAATGGGCACGGCTTCGCCGCTTAAGGGGTGTATGGCCTTGAGTCCCGTATCAATGCCTGCTTTGTCGAGCGTAGCGATATCGGCTTCGGAGACGCGTATGTGACGGCAGTCTTCAATAAAAAGGCGCAGAGCGGCGTTATTGGGGGCGAGCGCTGTGCTCAAGGGGTGCTGGGCGGCGATGGCCAGATAGGTGACGCCCATTAACGTATCGGGACGTGTGGTGAATACCTGAAGCGAGGTGTCCGTTTGCTCAGTCAATAAGTGCTGGGGATCTATCACGTCAAATTGCAATGCCACGCCGCGTGACTTGCCGATCCAATGACGCTGCATGGCGCGCACTTGCTCAGGCCACTCCGGCAACTCATCCAGAGATGCCAGCAATTCCTCAGCATAATCGGTGATTTTGAGAAACCATTGTGGGATTTCTCGGCGTTCTACGGGGGCGCCGGAGCGCCAGCCTTTGCCGTCGACGACTTGCTCGTTGGCCAATACCGTTTGATCGACTGGGTCCCAATTGACGACGGCATTTTTACGATAAACCAGACCTTTTTCGTACAATTTAAGAAAGAACCATTGCTCCCAGCGATAATAATCAGGGTGGCACGTGGCCAATTCTCGAGACCAGTCAAAGCTGAAACCTAAGCGCTTAAACTGCGCGCGCATGTACGTGATGTTCTCTTTGGTCCAAGCGGCTGGTGAAACGCCATTTTTGAGAGCGGCGTTTTCGGCGGGGAGACCGAATGCATCCCATCCCATCGGGTGGAGTACGTGTTTGCCGAGCATGCGTTGAAAACGACTGATGACATCACCGATGGTATAGTTGCGTGCGTGTCCGACGTGCAGGTATCCAGAGGGGTATGGGAACATAGACAGGCAATAAAACGTGTCTTCCACTTTGGCGTCTGCTGGCAGTTCGGTGCGAAAGGCGTCTACGTCGGCCCAGCGATTTTGAATTTCTGGTTCCAGTGCGTGCGGATTGTAATGCGCGGTCATAATCAGGAAGCATCCTCAATCAAACAGTAGCGTGGGGCACGGGGCTGATCTTAATCCAGGTGACCAAGTTCAGGTGGTCGATAAGTTTACCCCACATTGCTATGTGGACTAAAGTGTTCTGCTGCGCGAGAACGCGTAACGAGAACAGGTAAGAGGTTGTCGGGTTGTGGGGTGAATTTCATTTCTGGGGAGTTCGCTTCGATAAACGATAAGTTCGAATAAGAAGTAAAGGAGAGGAGAATAGTTGTGCATTGGCGTTGGGCGTTAAAATCGATCGTTTTGCCACCCAGTTCGATCCTGCTGGGTATGTTAATCAGTCTGGTGTTGTGGTCGCGAAGTCCGCGAATGGCTCGAACGTTGCTGTTATTAACGATATTGGTGTTTTGGGCGTGCTCCGCCCCTGCTATTGTGAATCCAATCATGAGTTGGTATCAAAACGTGCCGCCTGCTGAAGTGTCCGATGTGGCGCAAACGCAGGCGATTGTGATTTTATCGGGGGGCCGTGTACCCAATGCGCGCGAATACGATGGTGAGGATCAAGTCAATCGACATACCTTGGTGCGTGTTCGCTATGGCGCGCATCTCGCGTTGGCCACGGGGGTGCCGGTACTCGTTACTGGAGGCGATTGGCCTCAAGATCGAGCGCCTGTCGCTGATAAGATGGCTGATCTGCTTGCGGAATACGGCGTGACAGTTCGATGGCGTGAACGGCGGAGTATGACGACGTGGGATAATGCTTTTTTGTCGGCTCAGCAGTTGTTGCCACTTGGTAAACGGCGCATCACCTTGGTGACACAAGCTTTTCACATGAGGCGCTCAGTGCTGCTATTTCGGGCAGCGGGATTTGAGGTGCTGCCCGCGCCAACGGATTTTGTGGAAAGCCTTGATATTGAGTCGTCTGGACTATCGGACTTGCTACAGTTTATGCCAAACGTGAACGCCTTTCATGATATGACGCGTGTGATTCATGAAGTGCTGGGGTGTTTCGTGAGCTGGGTGCAGTTGATGCTGTGACGATTGATCGTGATGTGGTGCGTGGGTGTGTCAAGGCATGTTGATGGGGCAACGGTGTACAGTGGCGTATCCATGGCGTGAAGGCAACCGGCTGTGGGTGTGGCACGATGGCGATACGTTTTACCCACGTTTGTTGAGTCTGATCGAAACGGCTCAAAACCATATTTTTGTGGAGCTGTATTGGTTTGCCAGTGGGCGGGTGGGACGTCAATTCATGGTGGCGTTGCTGGCTGCCGTCGCGCGTGGCGTGCAGGTGTATTGCTTGTTTGATGATGTGGGTTCGCAGGCGTTAACGTGGGCGGATCGGGCTTGTCTTCAGGCTGGTGGCGTACACGTGTTGTTTTACAACCCGCTGCGCGCACGCGCAGTGTTTGCCAATTTTCGACGCAATCACCGAAAGTTGTTCATCGTGGATGCCTGTGCTTTTTTGGGCGGGGCTGGTGTGGCCGATGAGTTTGCTCGTTCGTTTGGTGAGCAGCGGTGGCGCGATGTCCTTTTTGAGATTCAAGGTCCTCTCGTTAATGATTGTGTAGACCACTTTTTTGATTCGTGGCTGTCGTGTTCCGGTGTGCCGATTGAGTTAGACCAATCGGAGACCAGGCAATTGGAAAACGCGCGATGGGTGCCAGACGTTGGAGGTCACGCTGAGAGAGAGCGAAACGGGGATGCGCGGCCTATTGCTTCGGTTCGAGCGCGTCTGGTTGTGGGGCGCGGTGCGCGTCGACAGCCCGTTGCCAGGAGCTGTTTAACCCGTATTCGTAAAGCAAAACGAGAGATTTGGTTGTTCACGGGTTATTTTTACCCAAACTGGAAATGGCGGCGGGCACTGCGTCAGGCTGTCAAACGTGGGGTGTTGGTAAAGTTGTTGTTGCCGGGTCCGTATTCGGATCACCCCATTTTAGCTGAGGCGGGGCGATACTATTACCGTTATTTGTTGCATCACGGGGTCGAAATACACGAATACCAGCCGCGCTTTCAACACATGAAATTGCTGTTGTGTGACGATTGGGTTTCTTTTGGGTCCAGTAATCAAGATCGCTGGAGTCAGCGCTGGAACTTGGAAGCCAATGTGGAAGCGGAAGGGGCTGAGTTGGCGATTCGTATAAAAGAAGAGTTCACGTCAGACTTTGGCGAAGCTAAGCGAATTACGTCTGCGGAGTGGTCACAGCGGAAATGGTGGCGTCGCGTATGGACGTATGTGCTCTATCGTATCAGTTTGTCTTTTGAAGCGTGGTTGTCTCGCCGTAAATAGCTGTATAAATTCGATAAGATCACGAAGACAATGTGGTTATTGTTATAATTTTGTTTCAATGTGCATTCTGTTGCGCATCAGTTTTTCTTGCTGTTATTGTTTTATTGCTGTCTGTTTTTTTGCGCTGATCGTGTTGAGCGCGTGTGGTTTATGTTGTCACATAGCATGGTGTTTTGTTACAGATTCCGTCTATTTATATGAAGCGGCATTTGATATTGTGTTGATCACTAACCTGTATCTCTGTCAGGTGTTCGCGTTCAGGTGTTTACAAATTTTTTGTCACTTTACACATAACAGAGCTTAATAATAAAGAGATCGTTATGGCTCGTGAAACCTTACTTCGAAGAATGACACTTTCTGCTCGCAGCGCTGAACTTGTTGCCGCGAAGAAAAAACAGAAAAAGGGTGTTCGCCGTTTTATGCACATGGTGTTGGTGTGCGGCACGGCGATGCTCGCAAACTGTTCAGGTGAATTTCAGCAGGATATTCGCGGTATGATGGGGAGTAAAGTCCGCTCCTTCACTGATGTTGTGACAGCAGAAGTGCCGACGGTGAGTACTGCTTCTTTAAATGGGACGTGGATTGCTGCTGTTTCTTCCGAAGTGGAAGTGACCTTGGTTGCGGTTGATACAGGTACAGGTATTCAGTTGTTGGAATCCAATCCCATTGCAGGCTTGGATAGCATGGGCGTAGAAGACGCGTTTGAGATCAATTCAAGCTTTAAAATCCAACAAAACCTAAATGATCCGACCCTGTTTAATATGACCAAGTGTGGTGTTCCAGGTGAAGCCAGCGTTTATCGCGCTGTTCGAACGGATAACACATTGGTTTCTCAGCTCAATGAGACTGCCATCACGAATCCGGCTGCGGCACAGGAAGGCGTAAACCTGGATCTGCCTACCTTGAGTGGTTTTATTGGGTTTGAAACACCGGGTCAGATTGAACAAAATAAGAAAGTCGTTTTTGACGATATTTCAATTAACAATATTTTGTTTATTGGAACACTCAATAATGTTAACACGGCATTGTTTCCAGAGAATCAGATTGGTGCTGGTTTGCAAGCTGAAATCGATCGCTTTAAAGCGGTATTGCCTAATAATCAAAATGCGATTCTGAACCTGCGTTTTAATAACAAAGCGAAAATGGCGTGGTTAAAGGTTTTGGATGATACGCAAACGGCGCTGGGTACGGCCAATGTCAATGGAACGGCCTTCGATGTGGACTGTTTTCACTTTTCGAAGCGGACAACGGGTATGGATAACCTGACAGATTCAGCCGTTAAATTGAGCCATTTACAATACAATGTGGCGGATGCCACCGGCAATACTTTCATCAATATCGAAGAGAAAGATCAACCTTCAGACGCGCAAACGGGCTTGTTGGTTTCGACGACCGAACTGATTCAGCAAGTACCGGTAGCTGCTCGGGATGTGGGTGACTCGCCGAGATTGGGACAGCGATTGATCGACGTGAATGGCAACATTGATGGCTTACCTTTTTTGATGAATCGTGTCGACTCCGATCTACCTGATTTTGTTCAGGCTGCGCCGCTGGCCCACGTCAATCAGCGTTTTTGCTTGGATCTGTTGGCCGATGATAATGCGTCCAGCTCGAATGCAGGCTCGAGAGATTTTGCGGCGCTTCCTTTTTTATCTGATTTATTTTGCGAGAACGAGCTGGGTGCGTCGGGGTTTTCTCTTTCGGATTTGTTCGCGAATCTGGAAGCGCAGCGGCAAGACAACACGCGTCGCGTGGGTAATTCAGACGAGTCGGTGGAAATTGTTCAGGATATCTTGGATAAAATTCGAGGCCGATGCAACAACGCGACGCCTGTAGAACAAGTTTTGTTTTCGACGGAAACGGCCACCTTGGTCATGGATGCTTTTGACGTCGAACTGCAAAGTCACGAGGCGCGTTTTAGCACCGTTTCAGCGGATGGTGTCACGACACCGGGTACGATTGATATTACGCTGTTTTAAGTTGATGCTTTACGTTGATACTTTTGATGGTCTTGTCATTGTGTTTTGCATTTGATTCACCGCCGCTTTGGGTATATAAATCCTGCTTAACACTTGTGTATACTTTCAAAAAGTTGTGCTTCAATAAGCTGAATCATGATATGAATAACTTTGATATGCATTTCTTGCACTCTGTCTGCCCAGCCTTCCGCTGAGCCGGGTGTTAAAATAGGTATATCTGATATTTTTTCGAGCTCGGAAGTTCCACCGCCAGTTAACGCAATAATTTTTCCGCCCTTCGAAGATGCCGCTTTCGCTGCTTCAATAACATTAGCGCTGTTGCCACTTGTTGATATTGCCAATAATACATCTTTGGATGAAAAGTGTGCCTCTATAAAACGAGAAAAGACCCTTTCATATCCAAAATCATTAGCTACGCAGCTTAAATGGCCAGGATCAGAGATCGCTATGGCAGGAAGTGCTTTTCGATTTTTTCTAAACTTCCCCGAGAGTTCCTCCGCAAAATGCATGGCATCGCTCATTGAGCCACCGTTTCCACAGCTAATGACTTTACCGTTATTTTGGAAAGCATTCACAATACATTGCGATGCCTGTACAATTTTCTTGTGTAAACTGGAATTTGATAAAGCCTGTGACAGGCATGATTGAGCATCAGTCAGGGCATCGATAACTATTTTTTCAAGCATAAGTAATTCCTTCTACTAACATTAAAAACCTAAATTTCAAGCGCTTTGGGTATATTAAATTAGCTTTTGGGTTGCGTTAATCTACGCGGGCCGTCGTGTGCTCGTCGATGAGTGATTCGATGTTTTGCGCGTTGCCGCTTTGGGAGAGATAGCCGCCTTGTCCGATGGTGGCGCCGAGCTGCTTGAATAAATGCCAAGTTGAGGCTTGATCAATGTGTGAAATGGCAATTTCGCAATTGAAACGATGCGCGAAAGCGAACACAGCTTGGGTTGCTGCTGTGAATTCGTTGGTGAACGCATCATGATCTATCGTGTTCATGTTCTCTATGCTGTTGTCGTCTGTGCTGGTGAGATATTTGGATTCGTATCGTAGGGAGGAGAAGTGCAGCCTTTTCACCAAGGCGTTGGGCGCTTTATTTAAAATGGTGTACGCATCGGGTAGATCATCAACCGTTAAAGCCACTTGCAGTTGAGAGAAAAAGCACTGATTGAGCGGGTCTTCTAAACTGTTTAATGGCAAGTGGTGTAGCCGGTTTAAGGTCTGTTCGTGCATTTGAATCATGACGTCTTTGGGATTGATCAGATTTCGACGTAAGGCTTCTTTGTAGGCGTGCACAAAGCAGGTTAATTGCAGTTTATGTGGTGCCAATTGGACGGTCAGTGGCAATAAAGTTTTGTGATAGCGTGGGTTGGCTTTCCAGCGACTGATGAGCGTGCTGATTTCCTTAAAAAGCCAACTGTGGTAGCGCAGTAATAGTTTGGCGTTATCGGATTGCATGATCACTTCTTCGACGGAGCGCGATAGGTGTGGCGTGCTTGCGTCATGAC
>JARRRL010000010.1:0-38800 GCA_037380725.1 Gammaproteobacteria bacterium
GCTTGATTTGCCGTGACGAGGTTTTGAATCGTTCGAGCCATTTGAGCCATTTCGGCGTCAAACAATTCTTTAACCTCATGCGTAGTTTCATAGTAGATCCAGGTGGCCACCACGGCGAGCCACAGCGTCGTGATCGACAAAATGATCAGTTGCAAAAACTGAGAGATGGCTTTTATTCGCATGGTGTTATTCGCATGGTGTTAATCGCATAGTGTTATTTGCAGGTGTTATTTACAGATGCTATTTGCAGGTGTTATTTGCAGGTGTTATTTGCATGGCGTTAGCCGATAACCGATACCGCGTTCGGTCTTAATAAATTGACGTCCAAATTTTTTTCGTAAATGGTGTATGTGTACTTCGAGCGCGTTGCTTTCCACGTATTCGCCCATTTCATAAATTTTCTCGGTTAAGTGTTCTCGGGTAAAGACCCGATTCGGGTGGGCCATCATCTCGGACAACAATAGGTATTCGCGCCGCGAAAGGGATACGGGTTCACCGGCCCGTGTGACGTGGCGGTTGGCGGGATCAATGCAAACCTCACCGTAAATGAGTAGGGGGGTGACGGTGCGATTATGACGACGCACCAGTGCGCGCAGTCGGGCGTTCAGTTCTTGTATATCGAAGGGTTTAATGAGGTAATCATCGGCACCGGCATCCAAACCGCGCACGCGATCTTCTAGGATGTGTCGCGCGGTGAGAATCAGAATGGGTATGTCAATGTGAAGCTGTCGTGCACGCTGAATCACGGTGAGACCATCCTCATCGGGTAAGCCTAAGTCGATAATGGCCAAGTCGAAGGCGGCGTGCCGCAGCGCGTTGAAACCCGCTGCGGCAGTGTTAACCCAGTCCACGACGTCACCTTGAAAGAGTAAGGCATCTCGGATGCCAGCGCCGATCAGGGCGTCGTCTTCGATGATCAGAATATGCATGCTGTCCTGGTCTCGTCCTGTGTGGTCTCGTCTTGTGCCTTGTGCGGTCAATGGGCGTTCAAGGTGCTGAGCCGTTGCTGAATCTCGCGGCGACGACCTTGATCCGCTATGGGTCGTTGAGCGCGTGGTGCGGCTTCCAGCGCGTGTTGTAAGACGTTTCGGGCTTGTGCGTCATCACCGTGTTGAGCGAGAAAGTCTCCATAAAAGTAGTTGCTGTCGATGCCGTCGGGGTTGAAGCTCAGTCCTTGTTTCAGGTAGTCGCGCGCTTTGTCTTTGTCGCCAAATGCAATGGGCCATCCGGGCACCTTGTAATACAAGGCGCCTAAGCTGGTATACGCCGAACCGTCGAGGACGTGAGCATCCAGCTTAATGGCCATTTCCAGTGCGGCTTTGGCTTGTTTCACCAACTTTAGAGCACCCAAACCGCCTTTTTCTCCAGCCCAACTGCTTAAAATGATGCCGTGCCACACCCACGCGGCGGCATCTTGCGGAGAAGCTTCGATGGCGGCTTGCGAGCGTTTGGCCAGCGTTTGAAAAGCGTATTCTTGATTCGAAACTGGCATTTGATATTTGATTTTAGCCCATGTGGTTTGCAGGTCGGCGATGAGAGACGGTTTGTCGTCCGCGAAACTCGTACTGCTCAGTGTAAGAAGTATACCGAAAATTACTTTTTTTATCACCGTTTTGCACTGGGTTTGATACTGGTTTTTCAACATATGGATTTTTAACATGGTTTTTGATCACTCGTTTTGGATGCTTGTGATAGGTGCTTGTGCGATGGCTTGTCGGATAGTTTGTGGGATAGTTTGTGGGATAGCTTTTGGGATAGTTTGTGATAATTGACGGTGCTGGAACGCGCGGTGGCGTGCTGTCGAATTAAGGGCATTTGTTTTTTCAAGGCGCGTGAGATCAGGCCTGGCAGCAACTGATTCAACAGCACGAATATACGTTCGGCGTAACCCATCGTGTATTCGGATCGTGTTGTGTGCATGAATTTCAGCAGTGCGCGTGCGACGGTTTCGGGGGCGTCCACCGTGTTTCCCAATGTGTGGTTCAGTTGACGCATGCTGCTGCTATTGAAGGCGGTTTGTGTGGCACGTGGCGCAAAATATTTTACGGTAATGGGCGTGTCCGATAATTCGCGTCTGAGCGCTTCGCTGAAGCCGCGCAACGCGTATTTACTGGCACAATAGACGCTTTGTCCGGGGTATCCCAAGGCACCGAATACCGATCCGACGTGCACAATAAGCGGATTTTTTTCGTGCCGAATCAGCGGAATGGCCATTTGCGTGGTGAAAAGGCTTGCGCTGACGTTGAGGTCGATGATGTTTTGAATGGTGTCCGCTGCTTGGTCTTTGAACATAGCAAAATCATTCACACCCGCCAGGGTGATCAGGCAATTGGGGCGCAATTGCTGTTGATGCAAGGTTTTAAATACGCGCAACCGTTCGGACGAGTCGGTGATGTCTGCACTAAAAAACACGTGATGATCTGTTGCCGGTTTGGGTAATTGATGCTCTAAGTCACGTAGGGTTTGCTGATGGCGACCAATGGCAATGACGCGTGCGCCGCGTTCGGCTAATTGCTGCGCCACCGCGCGACCGATCCCTCCTGTGGCACCGGTTAAAATGACCTGACGATCGGTGAAATTCATGATTTATTTCTCCCAGGATGCCGTGAGTACTTGACCGTAAAGGCGATAAAATCGTTTGGCGCAATGAAGGATGTCGCGTTGATCCGATACGTCTGTGACGCGATTCATTAAGTCGCCGAAAAACGCGATGTGTGATTGATCGAGATGGCCGTGTGAGTCCAAATACGTGAACGCTTGCTTGGGCAGTGAGAGCGAGCGGGCGATGGCGGCGGCGGCGTCTGAGGCCATCGCCGCGCTGATGCCTTCGAGCACAAAGACCATGCCGAAAAAGCCAACGGGATTTTTTCGATGTATCACGTCGTACGCATAACTGACTAGGATATCGACCTCCAAGTCGGGTTCACCTTTCAGCACAGCCTCTGGGTCGCCGTTGCAGGTTTCCAGATCCTTGAGAATCCAACGTTCGTGTCCAATTTCTTCTTCAATGTAATGCGCGATCGGTTTTTGCAGCCACGTTTGGTGTGGCTTAAGTTGAGCGCCGCAGGCCATTAATAAGGGGACGGTGTGTTTAACGTGTTGATACGCGTTGCTTAAAAAAGTCTGGTATTGCTCCAGCGTGATGTTGCCGCTGAGGGCGTGCTGAATAGCCGGCAGGCGTGCAAAGTCATCTCGTGCCTGTGAGGTGTGTTCGACCAGTGAAGTATAAAAAGTCATCGTGATGTTTCCTGTGCTTGGGTGTTAAGTGTTAAGTGTTAGGGGTTGAGGTTGGGTGTCATTAATGAGTACATTATTTTGCTTTACCTTGCGTAAAGGCGTGATAACGCGTTGTCGTAATCGTGCAGTATCGTTTGGCGTTTTAATCGCCCGGAAAAAGTCAGTTGATCGTTCTGCACCGAAAACGCTTGAGCTGGCGTCCAGTGATGAATGCGGGCGTAGTCGGGGAGGGTGCTGTTCAAGGCGTCGATGGCGCGTTGCACGTCCGTTGCTCGTGAACCCGGTGTGGGCACGATGAGTGCGGAGAGCGTCGCCTCACCGTCTCCCGCTAAACAGGCTTGTGCGATGTGCGGCAAGCTTGTTAATTCCGCTTCGATCCACTCGGGGGACACGTTGCGACCAAATGCCGTAATGTACTGTGATTTTTTTCGCCCTTTGAGGGTTAAAAAACCCGCGTCATCTATTTCGCCTAAATCGCCAGTGGGCAGTTGTTCATGTCCGTCCTCGCTTGTGATGCGTGAAGGAGCGGATTCGGTGTCAGAGAGGTATCCGAGAAAATGATCAGAATCAATCAAAATTTCTCCGTCTGCGGCCAGGGAGATGGCGCGACCGGGCAGCGCCCGACCAACCGTACCGATTTTGTTGTGTTGTGGAGTGTTTACAGTGACTACGGAACCGCATTCAGATAGACCATATCCCTGATAAACGGGGAGTTTCAACTGCTGGGCTTGCGTCAGCAAACGGTTTGACGTGACGCCGCCTCCAAGCGCCATGTAGCGTGGAATATGCGCCTGAGGTGTTGATAAGGCGTGTTGCATCACTGCGTTGAGCAATGCAGGTGTCAAAATCAGGCTGTCTGGTTTGAGTCGTTGAAGCGTTTGTGAAAAGCGACCAGGGTGCAGATGGGATGATCCGCCTAATCCCAAGGTAGATATGGGTTTAACGATAACGGTCTTTCCGGCTAACAATGGTACGAAAACCCCGGCGATGTTTTCGAGCAGTATGGCAAGTGGCATGAGGCACAGGTGTGTTTCTATGGTCTCCAACTCAAGGGTCTCGACCAGGGACTGCGTTACGGCATTGATCAGCGCTAAGCTCAGGCAAACGCCCTTGGGTTGGCCCGTGGTGCCTGAGGTGAATGTGATGAGTTGCGTGCCCTTGGGTACAGACGTCATTCTGGGTGCGCGCTGATAAAACCCATTGATTTTATTGTATTTAAAATCACTGTCGAGCAATTGCGCCTGTTCGGGTGATGTGCAAATCAGCGTGTCGACGCCGGCTGAGTTTAAGACGTGGCGTTGTTGCTCAATTGTGAAGCACAGCCCGGCGTGCAGTGCCGCTAATTGCGCACTGATCCAGTGCGGGCTGTTGTCGCACAGAATACCCAGGTGTTGTGTGCGTGCTGCGACGAAGGCGTCAGCCAGTGTATTGATGGCGGTGGCCAGTTCGGCGTAAGTCAGACTTACCGTGTCACCGACGAGCGCGATGCGCTGTGCGTTGTTTTTTCCTTCGACTTTATTTTTTCTTTCGACTTTATTATTTCTTTCGAAAATGGCATCTAGAACGGCGAATCGCATGATCAAGCCTCCAAGGTGATAGCGTGGTCGTTTTGGGGCGTGAGCCCGCGATCGATCAGTTGTGCCAATAATGGTGAGCGCCGCATCAGTGAGAGTGCGTCTTCAATGGATGCCACGTACACATAGGGCTTGTTGTTAAAGTAGGTGCCCCAATCTGTACTGGTGTTTAGCAAACGAGAGCGAGTTGCTGGGGCGATCCGATACAGACTGCTTTCCAGTCCTAAACGTTGGAATTGGTGATGAACCTGTTGGGTCATCGTGACGGCCAGCCAGCGGAAGCCGTGTTCGTAGAAAAATGTGCTCAGCGACAGAATGAGTCGCAAGGTGCTGCCAGGGTGGCTGGCGGCCAAATTACCCACTTCAAACACCGTCGATCGCTGTACGGCAGCGCCGTGGGCAGTGCTGATGGTAACGTCGATGGGCGTGTCCAGGTATTGTTCTAAAAATAAGGCGTGTTCGGCGGCTGATTGATAGCCCAGTGCGGCATACGGTGTGTTGTTATGGGATGTTAATGTGATGAGTTCAGGTAGAAAATGGTCAATTTTTGCTTGATGTTCCTGAAAAAAGCACACGGCAATGAAGCGATGAATGGCCGAGATATTGTGGGGTGCATGGATCGATAACAGTTTATCGCTTGGCGTGCACCGTAAGAATGCGTTTTGTGAGATGGGACGTGAAGAACGAGACTCAAGGGTGTTAGAGGACTGGAAGGTGTTTGGCATGCGAACCGCTCCGTTGAGTGAGAATCTATCCTTTACGGTAATCGCGAAAACTTAAGGAACTATTAAGGAAGATGATTCAGTGTGCTGCTGTTTGTCACGAAGCGTTGAGAATGGTTCGAGGTGTTGGTTTAAGTAAAAGAACGTCAGTTTTTACTTGATGTTACCAGAAAAAATTCTCGATTATGCGGTGATAAATTACCTTGAGATTGAATGGCGTATTGTCCGATACTGAGTTATCCCTGAGTGACGTGTCGAGGGAGAGGTGAGGTCGGTAGGGGTGAAGCAGACACTGTGCGCAGAATTGCGGTATACGTTAGTGGTATATCAATAATATTTTCTTATTATAGTTTGGTATAAAATAATTTCTTACAACGTATTACGTGTTGTGCTTACGCTGATTTGCTTGCCGATATTGAGGAGGCGTGATACTGTCAATAGTAGAGCGATATGCTTCGCTCGTTAATTGTATTGTGTTGTTGCGCGTGTTGTTGCAATGCACGTGTTGTTGCAAGATGTAGTAGAGTAGTAATGATGAGCGGTTTCGTTGGCTGTACAATTCAGCGGGAGCGAAGTGAGCAGTATGTTGTTTGGTTATTAGCAGTATGTTGTGTGTACTAGAAAATAGAAGCTTGTTGTTAGAAGTTCTTGATGTTAGAAGTTTGAGCCGTCGTGACGTTCAATCATGTGTGGTTTAGTGCCATCCTGTCGTCGTGTCTATTGGGGTTTTAACGCGATGAAAATCTTTTCGAGAAAGCTGCCTCCCCTTGTGCTGTTTGTACTGACTTGTTTGCTCAGTGTGGGTTTGGTAAGCGGTATCGTTGAGGGAAAGCCGAACCGGACGAGTCAGTATGGTGTGGCGTACACGGGCGATGGCTTTTCTGATGGGACGTCTGATGGGAAGGCTTTTTCTGTTTTCAGAAAAGAGAATGTTGGTTTTCGTTTAGAAATCAGTTCGGATTTTGAGTGGGACGGTATAACCGGGGAGACGCTTGAGACCGTAGCATCGTCCTTGTTTGAACGCACCCGTCTGCATTATACCGAGATTTCAAACGCGCTGTTTCGTGGCAATATCCAGCGTATTCGTGCACCACCTCGTTTGTGTTATCCGACGGCCCAAATTGCGGTCGCCTAGTGTTTTCAATATCGCGTAACTTCAAGAAGACTCATTCTGCGTTTTTACACAGTATCTTTTAAATACCTCGTTCTTGTTGATGTGGAGTTATTACCCGTGAGTTCTTTTATGATCGTTTAATAATTTTTTGATTGAAACGCCTGTTTGTGAAAAATAGGATAATCAAAAAATAAATTATTTTACAGATTGTAGGGGCTTAACAGAGGAGCTTAACAAGCAGCTCGAGGTGTTTGTTGTTGGGGCACCGTGCAAAGCCAATGGTTCATTCGGTGAAGTGTTCATTAAATTGGATTGTTTTTTAGTTAAGAAGGAACAGATTATGGTTCAACTCACCATACTGAAAACGCATGAAAAAAATACCATTCATGCCCACGAGGCGCTTCAGGAGTTAGAATCAAGCTCTCCGGCCTTGTCGGTTGTGTTGCCTTTCCATGAGGAGGACCATTGGCTGATTGGTCCGGGTACGCCTGCACGAGAAGCTTATCGTATGTTGCAACTTGAGCACGCCTTATTCAAGGTTGTGGTGCGAGAAGATGACACTTTCTTAGGTGTTGTTGATCTCAATCAACTTTCGGAGCAGACATTGATTCGGCGAGTGGGGGCAGGGTATAGCCTAGACGAATTGACCGTCTCGGATTTCATGATCCATCGGGATGAAATGTTTGCGATAGCCTATGAGGATATACAACGAGCGAGCATTCGTGATCTCGTCGCGGTCTTTGCCAAAGAGTCGAAGCGTTATGGCATCGTTCTGCGCGCAGAGGACGAGGGGTTTTATGGTATTGTGTCTGCGGATTATATTTCTCGCCGTGCTCACATTAACATTCGATCTGCTGATCATCCAGTCATTTTGGATGCGGTCGTATCGTGATGAAGGTGGAGGATAATACGTTAATATCAAGGTGACAAACGATTGGGCAGTTGATAGGCGCTCTGCGCTTTGGCAACTGCATCGGTCGTTTTTCCCGTGCTGATATCAATCACGCGAGTGCTGACACGTAAAAAGTCAACGATGTTGTCGTCCGTATGTATGGCTTCAAAGCAAGCCACTACCCCCAGTCGAGGGGCGTGACGCAGACACCAACCATTACTGGTAAAGGTTGGTGTCATGCCCATGATACGGGATGCGAGGGCACGTATCGGGATCGCGTAATTGGCACCACACCAGCCCTTCAGTTGATTGGCTGGAATAGAATATCCGCCGAGTTCAAGCGGGAATAAGTGGTGAGTGGTTTTGTCTCGCAGTTTTACCTTATTTGGTAGTACAAGACCTTCAATGCGAGTGATCAAGGTATTGCCGCGGGAGCTTTCGGTTTCCACGGTGAGTGCCAGTCCGTTTGCGTCCCAGTCGGGTCGATCATCGTTGAGCGTCACGTGTTGAGCGATACGCCGGGATTTGTTCAGTTGGGGGACGATTGGCATGGTGAACGCCCATTGGTCGCTGATAATATGAAAAGTGTGAGCATTGTATAAAATTTGTTCTTTCTTTTCTTGTCTCTGTATCACACAGTAAGTGTGACTTGCGTCACAAAAACAGTATTTCTTGATTGGTTAATAAAAATAATCATTGCGAATCATTTTTAATGATCATTTTCGAAAACCGCTTTCGAAAACTTATTTTGAAAACCATTTTTGAAAACCATGGCAATGAAAACCATGGCAATGAAAACCATGGCAATGAAAACCAGGGCAAAAATCACTGAAGAATGCGCTTTAGATCAGGAGCTTGTAGAACCCAAAGTGGGAGTAGACCGGCGTCATCCGTGTGTAAACGGATTTCGGTGGCTTGTTGCGGTGGCTGCAAGACGGTAAGTGGATAGCGGATATCAATACTTTTGATTGGGGTGTTTTTCAATGCAGGTAAGCGCTCTTTTTGTAAGGCGTAGCGTAACTGAGCCTGCGTCAGCGGCTGATTATTCGATGGAATTTTGCCTGAATAAGCGTATAGGTCTGGGGTGCCGCGATGTGGCAGTGCGCTGCAACGTAAGGTGGTGGGCTGTTCTTGTGAGTATCGAAACACATACTTTGGTGTACTGGGCTTTGGCGTACTGGGAAAGGCGAAGAACCGTGATGGCCACGTTAACTCAAGCGTACCAAGGCCGACACCGTCGCCCGTGCAGTGATTGAGGGATAACGCGCTCAACAGATGGTTTAATGAAAGGGCGTGCCATTGTATTTGAGTTTGTAAATCAAGCAGCGGGGAAGAACGGCGGGAGGCATGCAGCGTGTCCGCCGGTATAAACAGAGCGGGTTCGGTCAACAAGGCGCTGGGCCTGGGGTTGAGAGCGAGTAAATCAAGACCCGATTGGTCGTTTTGCAGATGGATATCTGCTCGTGTCGTGATAATCGAGCGAGAAAAACCGGCGGGTGCTTGTTGTGCGGTGCCAGTTTGGCGGGTCGAATTTCGGGGTGGCGGCGGTAATAGGTTGGCAAAATGAGCTAATTCGGTTCGTGTAGATGCCGCTTGTCCATCCAGAACGAGTTGGCGATCAAAGTGGCCTTGAGCTGTGGTGGCATCAAAACCCATGTGTATGTCCCACTGTTTACTGGCATCGGGGGTGTTCCCGTTTAGATCCATTTGCCACAGTGTGTCGGAGAGTACGATGTTGGCTTGGGTTAAAAAAGTGAGAGGGGGATGCGGTGGGATGTCCCAGGTCATGTTGAGCAAGGCTTCTGTTTGAATGCTTTCACCGTGCTGGTAGATCAAAGCGGATAGCGTACCTTGTGCGCTGTATGTATTGGTGTCGACCGTAAAGGTGGTGACGTCTTCCGCGCGCAGTTGAAAATGCCAATCACTGCTGAGTGTGAGTTGTGTTCGAGGCGGCAATTCGGCGTCTATTTTTGCCTGACCATGGGGTAGCAGTAAGGCTTGAAGCCAGGTGTTAGCCGAAATGATCGGTGAGCCGGTCGCGGAACGATCTTGGAATGCGACGGCTGACACCTCGCTATGGATTTGGGTGGGCGTGGTCAATTCGGCGACCCAATTGCCGGGTTGAAGCGTCAGTTTGGCGGTGCCTGATAGATGAAATAGGGTGTGTTTATTGGGTGTGTTCGGAGCTTCAGGGTTTACGCGTAAGGTGAGCGCGCGAGCTGTTACTTCACCGCCGCCTTCCGCAAAACGAAACCAATTTTGCCACTTGAGTGGATCAAAGTGCTTGGGCAAATGGAGATGAAAATGCTTGATTTCGAGGGTGTCGACGTGGAGACGATCGGGGGAAATATCCTGAAAGATGAACGGAGGGGTGGCGTCTGGTGTTGTTGCTGGGGTTTTAAGCTGCAAACTCCCGCGGATTTCCCATGATGGTGTTATTGACGAGCGGGCTTGCTGATGCAGGGTTTGTTCGGCTGTGGGGGATTGCCAGCGTGCATTGAGTGTGCTGTACGGCGTTTCCCATTTCACATGATACGGCAAGTCTGCGTCGTTGCTGGGGTAGCTCAAGGCCATCAGCTGCTGGGCGCTGCTTGACCAAGTGAGTAGATGTGTTTTTCGCGCGTCCCCTCCGTGCTGGTTCAGCGAAAATGACCAGCTGGGTTGCTCTGGGGAAGCGCTGTCCAGTTGTCCGCTTAGCGCGATTGACCACGGGAACTGCTGCGTGTTTGTCATGAGTGTTTGCAATGCATTCAGCGTCTGAAGCGGGTTTGCTCGTTCGGCCCTTGATTGCGTATTGTGCGATTGCGTATTGAGCGTGAGCGAAATGCGCACATCGTCAGCCTGCAGTCCTGTTATCCAGTGACGCAGTGAAGTAGGGCGTATTGCCCACTGTAAGTGAAGTTGAGAAAGCGTGATGACGGCGGCTACGGGAGTTTGAGTGTGCAGGGTGACATCGTGAAGCGTGAGTTGTCGATAACGCAGGCGAGGATGGCCAATCTGTTCAATGTGGATATCCTGCGCTTCCAGTGCTTGATTTAGGGCGTGTTGGAGGTAATCGGGCCAATGTTGAATGAGCCAGGTGATCAGGCTGACAGCGATGAGTACGGTGATCGCGATCGTCAACGGGTACGAGGCGTTTTGAGGCAGTGGACGATTATGCCACTGGACTTCGCATTGAGGAAGCGTGTCCTGTGTGGTGTTGCTCACGTGTGTCGAAGGAATGTGGGGAGCTCTGTGATTATCCATTACTGCTGCACACTGTCAACATGGGTGTGAATAGATGAGTACTCTATCTTGATTCTCGTGAAAGTTTTCACATGCGTGTTTAAATCCGGTTCTCGAAAACCGATGATCAGAGGATAAAGAATTCAGAAATAAAGAACAAGAAAAAACTCCAAAAATATAAAAAATGGAACGAAAAATTAATTTTTAAGCGAAACGTATTACACAATAAATACCATGATGTATCGGAAAAAATCCAGCGATCTGCTCGTTTGGCGTTTGGTGTAATGCCGTGCACTTCAGATCAACGGGTGGCTGGTGTGTGCGGTGTCGATGAGCGCTTTCAGTGACGTGATGAAATCTAGGGTAATGGCGTGGTATTCTTCCAGAGATTGAAACAAGGCACGAAGGGTTTGTTGACACAGTGCGATCAATGCCGTTTCACTGGGTGCGTTTCTCAGTGCGTTAAGTCGGGCGCTGATGGCGATGCTCAGGCAATTGGCGAGTGACGAAATAAAACTGTCGTCGTATTTCAATTCTTCGAAACATTGGCTTGGACTGCCGCAGAGCGCTTGAATAGTGTCGGTGAGAATGCGGCGACAGGCTTGTTCGAAATCGAACAATAAAGGAAGAGGGGCCTCGATATTCGGATGTAGTGGGGGGGGCGCAAGCGATTGTGCGCGATAAGTCATACAGTTCGAGCGTTTCGGCGACGCAATGCATGTCATCGAATCCGAGACTGATGTGTTTTTTGGGGAGTGGTCGACAACGCACAATGGCTGGCACGAACGTCACGCCATCGTTGTGGGCGGCGCTAATGGCAAAATCGCTGCGCACATCGACCAATTCAACATCGATTTTGTCCAAACCCAGCGCGGCAAGTGTAATGCGAAAACGAATCACGGCTGACGTAGTGCGACAGGCTCCTGGAATGATGTAAAAGCGAATGAAAGACTCGGATAAGGCGTTCAGTACGATTTCCATGAGCTTCCTCGAAGAGCACGTTTATTCTGAAAGCGTTTGCTGTTGAGATCGGTCTTCTCAAGCAGTGGCTGTCGCGTAACACATATGGAAAACTTTGTACGGCTGATTAACTGGCGTACGGCTGATTATTCCCTGTCAGTGATTTTTAAACGATAAATCTTAAACGACGATAACGATGTCTATGACGATGCACGTTTCACGATGCACTAAGAATAGCTCGTGTCTGTTGTGCTGAAAAGCACGGTCTGCAAAGCGCGGTGATGTCGCGTATTGTTATACACCTTCTGCACCCTGTTATACAGTAAAATGATCGAAGGCTAGCGTGCTGTGTCCGACGTCTGTGTGCGTGGTCGGCTGGTTGTTTTTTACCCTTATGTGTGGGTGCGACGCTTTATTTTTCTGTGGAGCGGTTTTTATTGGGTGTTTCTGTTATTAAATTAGACTAAGGTCTGGTAATTATTTTTCACCATTGCTGTATGAGCCGTCTGGGCCGTATAAAAGTGAGCGGTACAAACGGGCGGTACTAAGGAGAGACCGCGTGAGCATGAAAGTCGAACGGCGTGTTGATTTGACGCTTCGTCATGCGATTGATCGTATTCAGCGTGTGGCGATGACGGAGTTAAGTGTGAAGAGTTTGTACACACAGTTGCTCAAGGAATGCCTCAGTTTAACGGGTTTTCGTTATGGGTGCGCGCTGACCTTATCTCGGGCGCGCGGCGATTTTGAGGCGAGTCTTGAGCCGGTAGTCGCCATCAATGCATTGGGTAGGCCCTTGAGTCTGTCGGACGACTTGGAACGGTGCGCGCTTCCTGCTGAGTGGCGTTCTGTGCTACACCATCATCGTGCTTGTTTTTACGAGGATGGAGTCGCGTTATCACGTTTGTGTGGTTTCTCTGGTCTGCGACCGGCAGTCAATAATGGTGTAATTTTTCCACTGATCGATGAAAATCATGTTTTCGCCTTGGTGGCGTGTTGCAATGGGAGTCGTTCTGATGAGGATGGCCATGACAAGGAGGCCATGGTGTCGCGCTTGCAGCCCTTGTGGGTTTCCTTTGTGTGTGTCTTGCGTGCCCGGATGGCGCGAAATGACCTCGAATTGTTGTCGCATGCTTCGCTTGAAAGCCAGCAATTGAATGCGCTGCTGAACGCTTCATTCAATGGAGTGATTACGGTTAACGCGTCGTGGCGAATTGTGTCGTTCAACCGTGCTTGTGAAGTCTGGTTTGAAATACCTCAGAATAAAGCAGTTGGACAGGATGTGTCCTCGTTCCTCCCTCGACACTTTGCTCAGGAAAGTGCGGCGAAATGGGGGAAGGGTTCGGATTGGCCGTGCACGTCGCCTGTGCAAGTGCATCATGGGGTGCGTGGGCGTCGTTCAGGTGGACGCCATTTGCTGTTTGATGTGGCCATCTATCACACACGCCATCATCATCACCTGTACACAACGTTTGTGTTGGATGAGAGCCGTAAGCGCTTGGCGTCTTTGTGTGAATCTCAGGAGAGTTTGCGTCGTTTTAAGACGGTTTGTAATTTAGCGCCGGTGGGTATTTTACAAGTTGATGCGCAGTGGGACTGCGTTTACGTCAACGATCAGTGGACGGTGTTGTCCGGATTAGCGGTGGATGAATCGCTGCATCATGGATGGGTGAATGCGCTGCACCCGGATGACGTGGAACCCGTGATGAACGCCTTGCGGGCCTCAATGTCGTGTGGCCAGGATTATTTAAAAGAATGTCGTCTGCTGACGTCTTTGGGTAAAATATTGTGGGTGAAAATGTCGGCACGCGCGCTGTATACCGAAAGGGGTGAGATCGATGGTTTTTTGGGTACGGTGGCGGACATCAGTGATCATCGTCGTGTTGAATCACACCTCCGTGCTGTGGCTTCAACGGATCTGATGACGGGCTTGTCAAATCGGGCGCATTTCTTAGAGACGCTGATTCGTGCGGTGAAGTTGCTGCAAGCGGAGGAGAAAATTGCAGTATTGTACATCGATTTGGATGGTTTTAAGTCCGTGAATGATACCTTCGGTCATCAAGCCGGTGATGAGTTATTGCGGGAAGTGGCGTCCCGTTTAAAAGGGGTTGTGCGTCGAGGGGATACGGTGGCGCGCATGGGTGGGGATGAATTCACCATCTTGTTGTCGGCTTTACGGCATGCGCACGATGCCTCCCACGTGGCGGAAAAGGTTCTTGAGCGTCTGAAGGAGCCGGTGATGATTTCCGAAGCCCAGAAATGTTTGATCAGTTGCAGCATTGGTATATCGATTGGCCAGTGTAAAATGGTTACGGCAGAAGTGTTGATTCAGCAAGCGGATACGGCGCTTTATCGCGCTAAGCGTAATGGAAAATCGACGTATCATTACTTCACACCCGAACTCGATGCCATGGCGAAAGCGCGGACGAGAATCAAACACAGTTTGCAAAATGCACAGGAACGGGATGAATTGTGTGTGCATTATCAACCGCTGGTTTGCTTGCACGATGGAGAAATAGAAGGGTTTGAAGCACTGTTGCGTTGGCGGCATGAGGTATTGGGAGCGGTAGCGCCGCACGAATTTGTGCCCATTATGGAAGAGGCGGGCCTCATGGAATCCATCGGGCAGTGGGTGTTGATGGAGGCTTGCCAAACGCTGTGTCACTGGCGCCGCCAAGAATTTATTGCGGATCATGTCTCCGTTTCAGTCAATCTGTCTGCGCGGCAGTTGCGGCAGTCTGATTTTATTCAGGTGGTGAAAACGGTATTATCGGAAACGGGTTTACCGGCAGAAAATCTGGTGTTGGAGATAACGGAAGCCATTGTGCTCGATGACGGCAAAGTGCTTGATCTGTTGCACGCGTTGAAGGCGCTGGGCGTGCGCTTGTCGCTGGATGATTGCGGTACGGGCTATTTGTCTTTACCCTTACTGGCTCGCATGCCCTTGGATAACTTGAAAATTGATCGTTCTTTTATTTCTTGTCTTCCTGGCGATCGAGACAGTGACGCGGTCGTGAACGCGGTGTTGGCCCTAGCACACAGTTTAGGCTTGCGGGTAGTAGCTGAAGGCGTTGACAGTCGAGAAAAACTCGATTACCTCAAAAAAACAGAGCGTTGTGATTCATATCAAGGTTTTATTCATTCCGAACCCACTTCAAATGAGGCGATCGAGCAGCGTTTTTTCTTAACGGCATAACTCTGGATTGGCGGTCGCACGCAGTCGCACAGCGTATAGGATGAGCTGTCATATGGAAAAAGTAACGGACGAATCAAAAAACGACGATCCAACGGATGATACCTTATTGCCCACACATTATGTGGGTATTGGGGCCTCGGCAGGTGGTCTTGAAGCCTTGCAGTTGTTGTTTGAACATGTTCCTCTGGATGCCGGTATCAGCTACATTGTGGTGCAGCATTTGTCGCCTGATTTTAAAAGTATTATGGCTGAATTGTTGGCCAAATACACCAGCATGCCCATTTATAACGTCCAAGACACCGTGAAGGTGAAACCCGATTCTTTGTATTTGATCCCGCCGCGTAAAAACATGATGATTGCTGAAGGGCGACTCTTGCTGTCGGATCAAATGCCCAATCAGGGCATTAAGCTACCCATTGATGTGTTTCTACGTTCTTTAGCTGAAGATCAACAGCATCGCGCCATCGCGATTATTCTGTCGGGTACGGGCAGCGATGGGAGTCGAGGTGTTAAGGCGATTAAGGAAGCCGGTGGCTTGGTCATTGTGCAGGAGCCTTCCAGCGCCAAATTTGATGGCATGCCCTACAGTGCTGTGAATACGGGCTTGGCGGATCTGGTGTTACCCGCAGAACTCATCGGGGCGCAGCTGCTCAGCTATCTTCGTCATCCCTTGATCAGTGGGCATAAATATTCGTTGCGGGATCACATTTCCAGTAATGAAGATGTGATGGTGGAAGTGTTTTCTTTGCTGAAAAGCAAAAGTGACATTGATTTTTCTCAGTATAAACCTTCTACGGTGGCGCGGCGCATTGAGCGTCGCATGGGCATTAACCAACTGACGGAATTGGGGAGTTATTTATCCCTGTTGATGCAGTCTTCGAAAGAACTGCAAATGCTGGCCAAAGAATTGCTGATTGGTGTGACGCGTTTTTTTCGTGATGAGGAAGTGTATGAGCATCTGGAAAAACACGAGATTGCTTCTGTGGTCAGCCAGGTGGAGCGAACGGATAACATTCGGGTTTGGGTTGCTGGTTGTTCTACTGGCGAAGAGGCGTATTCGATCGCGATCTTGTTCGACGAGTATTTGCGCCAGCACAATCTGAATATCAATTTGAAACTTTTTGCGACGGATGTAGACGGTGAGGCGATCGTGGAGGCCAGCGCAGGTCGTTACTCCGAAGACATCGCTTATGACGTATCCCCTGAGCGACTTCAGCGTTATTTTATAAAGAAAGGATCGCATTATGAAGTGGTAACGGAGTTGCGCCAAATGGTGATTTTTGCTGCGCACAACATGATTAAAGATCCACCATTTTCTAATATTGATCTGGTGTCTTGTCGGAATGTGCTGATCTATTTTCAGCATACGATTCAGAAAAAGACCTTGTCGGCGTTTCATTTTGCGTTGAAAAAAGATGGGGTGCTGCTGCTGGGTTCGTCCGAAACGCTGGGGGATCTCAAGGGATATTTCAGTGTGATTGATGAAAGGTGTAAAATTTACCGCAAACTCAGTCATTCGCGTATTCAGCTGGGCTCCCTGTTGCCGATCAAAGAGAATCGGCGCGTCGCGCCAGGGAGTTTGCCAGCCGTTGGCACATTAATTCGAAGTCATCGGAATTTGCAGCGTGCGTCGCCCTTTGAATTTGTCAAAGATCGATTGATTGCGGACTGGGTGCCCGATTGTGTTCTGTTAAACGAAGCGCGTGACGCCGTACACGCTTTTGGTGATGTCAGCGTGTATATGAAAAAATTCGCTACAGGCAAAGTATCAAACAACATCAGTGATATTGTTGTGGATGATTTGGCGATTGCGGTGAATACGGCCTTAACGCGAGCTGAAAAGACGGATGAGCAAGTGCATTATAAAAACGTAGGTTTTAACCACCAGGGAAAAGCGCAGCTTGTAAATTTGCATGTGTATTTCATGCGGGAAAGTGCTGCGACAACCGCGTCCGCTTACTTTGCGCTGATCTTTGAAAAAGTGGATATCGAGGCGTTGCGGGGGGAGGGGGATTCGGATGTTCAGCATGGGGAGGCCTTCAACGCGCAGGAGTATTCTCAGCGACGGATACAGGATCTTGAGCACGAATTGATGAAAAAGCAAGAACACTTGCAGGTGGCCGTTGAAGAGCTGGAAACCACGAATGAGGAACTGCAATCTTCAAACGAAGAATTGATGTCAGCCAATGAAGAGTTACAAAGCACGAATGAAGAACTGCAGTCTGTGAATGAAGAATTGTTTACGGTGAACAGCGAGTTTCAAGAAAAGATTGATGAGCTTACGATCGTCAACAGGGATTTGGATAATGTGCTGGCGTCGACCAGTATCGGCATGATTTTCCTGGATAATGCCTTATTGATTCGCCGTTTTACACAAGTGGCTTCTTTTTTTGTGCATGTGTTGCCTTCTGATATTGGTCGTCCATTTCATCATTTATCGCATCAATTGGAGTACCCCGATTTGTTTGCAGATGTTTTCACGGTGGTTCAAACAGGAAAGGGGATCAGTAAAGATGTTGTTTCACATCGTGGCGTGCCCTTGCTGGTGCAGATCAGGCCAACGGATACTACTGCAAAAGGTGGCGTGGTGGTTACGATCAGTGATATGTCACAGCATCGCATTATGTTGTCATCGTTTAACTTGGCTCACCAGAACAAGCGATCGGTGATACAGGCTCAAGCGCAGCAGGAGAGCAGTTCGGAGTATCGCGTTTTGGTTGTGGACGACAGTCCTGCTGATTGTCGTATTTTGTTAAATTTGTTGGCTGATATTAGCATGTTTACTGTACGCGCTACCGAAGTACACGATGTAACAGCGGCCATGGACCTGTGCGCTCAGGAGCTAATCGATGTGTGCTTGGTGGACTACCGCATGGGCCATGAGTCCGCCTTGGATTTTATCTATGCCTTAAACGGTCGCGGTATTGTGATTCCCGTTATTGTGATGTCCGGTCACGCGAAGTCTGAATTGGAGCACGCGTTATTGGCCTCTGAAATGTGCGGTTTTCTTAATAAAGATGATTTGTCGTCAGCCGTGTTGCAGCGCAGTATTTTGTATGCGGTTGGTTTTCCATCCGAACAAACGGGTGATCAGCACGTCGAGTCGTTGAGTGAGCCCGCGTGATGTGTGTTTAGTGTGAGTCTTCAACGAGTGCTTGATACCCACCGGGAACGCCACACGTTGCGATGGATACCGCGTTGTGGGCGTGGAGGCTTTCCAGGTGGTTCACTTGAAGCCAAAAATCCTGATAGACGCTGTTTCCGATAAGCGCACTTTTTAATTGTCGTGCGGCGTCTTCGCAAAACATAAGATTTTGTCCGTTTAAGCGAGCAAATTCTTGCTCATCCTCGCGTTTAACCGCTGTTTGTACAGGTGTTTTGAGTGTATTTTCGATGTCAGCAACCAAGGCGGTAATCGGAAGGATTTCACTCTCTTCGGTGAGGTGTACGCGTACTTTTGCCACACTGCGCTGGCTATGAGGCGTGGCTAAAGTACCATTTTCTGAGCGCAGCCATTGTTCCACCACCTCACGGTTGACGGTCTCTTGATGGCGAAAATCATGGTGAAAGCGCTCTTGTATGATCTGTCGCGCCAGGGCTGCCGAGCACGGGCAAGTGGATGAATACGTGACTTCGATTGAGAGTTCCAGTTTTACGTGACCGTCACGTAACGTGGCGATGATGGTAACGGGATAAGACTTCCAACCGGAATATTGGCTAATGAGAGCAGGCTGTTTGATCATTTGATTAAAGGAAAATACCAGCTTGGCTTGGTCGCTGATGTCTTCGTGGCTTTGCAGTAAACTTTTGAGAAAATGTCGCAAGTTGGTGGCAGTCAGCAGTTTGGACTCAGCAAAGTGCGTCAGCAATAAGTACAGACGCGACATGTGAATCCCGCGTACGTTTGGGTTGTTCAAGTTAACGTAAGTTTGTACGGTAGCATTCACGACGGTGCCGACTTTAACGCCATCTCGACTGGGCGTCTGTGGCAGTTGCAGCGGTAGCGCAATGTGGCTCATACCTACCCAATCAAGTGTGGTGTGGTGGCGAGCTTGCGTGGTCTTCGCGATATCTGGTAGATCACGGGTTTCGGTGGTCTGGGCCGCAATGGGTTCGGGTGATGGCACCGCTTGCTGTGTAGCCTCAGCGTGGATGGTATCCGATGGTGCACTTGTTGCGTCAGGTGCTGTGGGGTTATCGGGCGAGGCTGTTTTGGAGTCTGCCATGATCGCGGTCACTTATATATCCTGCTGCCTAATTCATTTTGGTCGCAATATTGCGGAGAAAACGGGTGTGAAAACTGGTGCGTTACAAAACGTCAAAACGCATTGGCTGTCTTTAATAGAGCGGATGAAAGTTAATCATGACATGTTCATGCCACCTATAACATCACACCATCTATAACGCCACGGGGAGGTGTGCGTAATGTTCAGCCGTCAAGGTCGCCAAGTATAGCGGCATTGTTTCAGGGGTACAAACTGCCCTTGATGTTCGCGTTCATGCTGAGGATGTGCGCGTGCTAGGACCGTTGCGCTTACGGATCGTTTCTTCCTGGGAACCTTTCAAGTAGACCGGTTTCCCAGGAAGGTGATGAATGACAAGCTTATTGACAACATAAGTTTATTGACAGCATAGGCTTATCAATAAAATAGGTTACCCGAGTTGCGCCACGTCAATTTTAACGGAGTTGGCGGCTTCGACAAAGGTATCCATGTGATGAAAATTGAGATAACGATAAATACTGGCGGACAGCGTATCCAGGTCTTTGGCGTACGCTTGGTACGCTTCGGGTGTTGGCAGTTTCCCTAGAATGGCGCTGATCGCCGCCAACTCAGCTGAGGCCAGGTATACGTTAGCACCTTGTCCCAAACGATTGGGGAAGTTTCGGGTTGAGGTAGAAACAACCGTGGATTCCGGGGCAACGCGAGCTTGGTTGCCCATACACAGCGAGCAGCCGGGCATTTCCGTGCGAGCGCCTGCACGCCCAAAGATGTTGTAGTACCCCTCTTCCATGAGTTGGTTGGCATCCATTTTCGTTGGCGGGGCAATCCACAAGCGTGTGGGTATGCGGCCTTCTACTTTTTCCAGCAATTTACCGGCTGCACGGTAATGGCCAATGTTGGTCATGCAGGAGCCAATGAACACTTCATCAATGGCTTGATCAGCTACGGCGGAAAGGGGCTTGATGTCGTCTGGATCGTTGGGACACGCGAGTAAGGGCTCGGTGATTTCATCCATGTTGATCTCAATGACTTCGGTGTATTCGGCATCCGCATCGGCTGACAGCAAGGTGGGTTGATCAAGCCAGCGCTGCATGGCCACAATACGGCGCTCCAGGGTTCGAGCATCCCGATAACCTTGCGAGATCATCCATTTCAGCAGCACAATGTTTGATTGTAAGTATTCCGCTATGGAGCGTTCGCTGAGTTGGATGGTGCAGCCAGAGGCGGAACGTTCCGCCGAGGCGTCTGACAGTTCAAAGGCTTGTTCCACAGTCAAATCGGGTAGGCCTTCGATTTCCAGTACGCGTCCGGAGAATACGTTTTGCTTATTTTCTTTGCTTACCGTGAGTAAACCGCGTTGAATGGCGGCGTAGGGAATGGCGTTGACCAAATCGCGTAAGGTAATCCCCGCTTGCAGTGTGCCGGTAAATTTCACGAGAACGGATTCGGGCATATCCAAGGGCATGACGCCAGTGGCTGCAGCAAACGCCACTAAGCCTGAGCCAGCGGGGAAAGATATGCCGATGGGAAAGCGTGTGTGCGAGTCGCCACCGGTACCCACTTGATCGGGCAAGAGCATGCGATTGAGCCAGGAATGAATGATGCCGTCACCTGGGCGCAATGAAACACCCCCTCGATTCATGATGAAATCGGGCAAGGTGTGTTGGGTATCAATGTCAATGGGTTTGGGGTAGGCGGCAGTGTGACAGAAAGATTGCATCACTAAGTCGGCGGAAAATCCTAAACACGCTAAATCTTTCAATTCGTCACGCGTCATGGGTCCTGTGGTGTCTTGGGAACCGACAGTGCCCATGCGGGGTTCGCAATAGGCGCCAGGGCGAACGCCTTCAACGTTGCAGGCGCGACCAACCATCTTTTGTGCCAAGGTGTATCCTTTGCCTGTGTCTATTGCCGTAACGGGAGGTTTAAACAAGGTGCTGGGCTCCAAGCCCAATTGTTCACGTGCTTTTTGGGTGAGCCCGCGACCAATGATGAGAGGGATACGGCCACCTGCACGAACCTCATCCAGCAATGCCTCGGTTTTCAAGGTGAACGTGGCGACGCTCGTTGTGTCACCGAGTTGGCGAATGATGCCTTTGTAGGGAAAAATCTCTATGACATCCCCCATTTTGAGCTTGCTGACATCGCATTCAATGGGCAAAGCGCCGGCATCTTCCATGGTATTGAAGAAAATGGGCGCGATCTTGCTACCCAGTATCAGGCCACCGGCGCGTTTGTTGGGCACGAATGGGATATCAGTGCCCATATGCCACAGAACCGAATTTGTTGCGGATTTTCGCGAAGAACCGGTACCGACCACGTCACCGACATAACATAAGGGATGACCTTTGGCTTTGAGTGCTTCGATTTGTTCCAGCGCGTTGGTGATACCGGGACGTGGATTTTTCAGCATCGCTAAGGCGTGCAAGGGAATATCGGGTCGAGACCAGGCGTCTTGGGCGGGCGACAGGTCGTCGGTATTGGTTTCACCTTCGACTTTGAAGACGGTGTAAGTGAGTTTTTCGGGGATGGCGGCTCGCCCAGTGAACCACGTGCCGTCGGCCCAGGACTGTAAGACCTGCTGAGCGTAAGGATTATGCGCGGCTTTTTCAACGACGTCGTGGAAGGCATCGAACACCAGTAGGGTTTTACTCAGTGCTTCTGCTGCGATCGGCGCCAGTGCTTCGTTGTCCAGTAAATCCACTAAGGGCGCTACGTTGTAGCCGCCCTGCATTGTGCCCAGCAGTTCGGTCGCCTTGGCTTTATCAATGAGAGGACTTTGCGTTTCACCGCGAGCAATGGCGGCCAAAAAACCGGCCTTGACGTAGGCGGCTTGATCCACGCCAGGGGGGATGCGCTGCGTAAGCAGGGTTAACAAGAAATCTTCTTCACCTGCCGGTGGGGCTTTCAGCAGCTCGACGAGGGCTGTGGTTTGTTGTTCATTTAACGGTTGCGGAACGATGCCCAGTTCGGCGCGTTCTGTGACGTGTTGACGGTACTGTTCAAGCACGGTTTTTACCTCGTTGAAAAGGGGTTGGTGAGTCGGGTCGCTGATCGGCCACTGTCCAATGCTAAATAATTATATGGGAATATAAGATTGTATCAAATACCAGCCTGTCCATACACTGTAATCGTTGTGACGGAGGCGCGGGTTTGAGCACTCATTCATCCAAGTGGTCAAGCTGGGTGTCGTGCTGTCGTGCAATGGGTGGAAATTCGGGGTCATCGTAGGGATTGGTGTGGCTTTCGGGGCGCTGTTTAAAGCGTTTGTAGCCCCACAAGTATTGTGTCAAACGGGGTGAAATGCATTGTTCTATGGATGCGTTTAAACCGCGCAGTGCGGTGATGGCGTCAGTGGCGAATAATCGTTCGTCAACCGACTCAATGTGAATAATAAAGCCGGCGGCGTTTGGTAATCGTTCGGTGAAAATACACAGACAGTGGGCCTGCGTTTTTTTGATTAACTTGGGTAGCAGAGGTGAAGTATAAGTGGGAACACCATAGAAAGGTGAAAACTGCCCATTGCCTGCCGGCGGTGATTGATCGGGCAGAATGACGCTCACACCGCCTGATTTAAGCGTACGCATGAGTTCTTTTACCCCGGCCTGAGTGGTGGGCACCATGTGTGTCTCTCCCAGGCTACGTGCCGCTCGTACTTTGGCCTCGACGTCGGGCAGATCTAAGGGTTTATAGAGGGCCGTTAACGGAGTTTTGGCCATTAAATAGTGATTGGTGAGTTCCCAATTACCCAGGTGTGGCAAGATGAGCAGCAAGCCTCGCTGATCAGCGAGTGCTTGATCGAGCTTGGCTTCGCCTCGAATAGCTCGAATCAGTGCTTGGCCATCTGTCGCAGGGCGTGTCCAGAGGTAGGCCAATTCAAATGATAAGCGGCAATCGTGTATGAGGCTTTCGCGAGCCAGCCTTTGGCGTCGTTCGGGTGGCCAGTCTGGAAAGGCGAGGGCGAAATTGGTTTCGGTGGTGTGTCGCGATGGCGTGCGCAGTATGAACAGTAGGGTACCGAAAAAAGCGCCCAATGCGTGCAGCCATGAGAAAGGCATTTTGCCCAATACGCTGATTAATAAACGAGCACTTTTGCTGAGCAGGCGTTGTCGGAGCGTGTGTTGATGTCGCTTGTCTGGAGTGAATGCTGGGTTCTCTGGCGTCACGCGATTCTCAGTTGAGGTGGTTTTGATTGAGTTTGTCATGTTTTTAATTAGACAACTTTAATTAATTAGAAAACTTTAATTAGACAAAGAGGCTGTTACCGGGGACGCTGCTGCGTCGAGTGGACCGCTGTGAAACCGGAATGATTGATTTGGCGTGAGTATCAGCTTGGCTTCATGGTGACGAAAAAAAGCCACGCGTTCTTCAAAATGAGCGGGTTCAGCGTGATCATGATATTGTTGATCGTGATAATGACGCGCCAAATTTAAATAATCTATAAAATGCCGACTTTCTGATTTTAAAAGATATCGGTAGTACTGAGCCAGCGCTTGATCTACGTAGGGGATTAGGCTGTGGAAACGTTCGCAGGAACGGGCTTCGATGAACGCGCCAATGATCAGCGCATCGATCAGTCGTCCGGGTTCTTCGCGTCGAGCGTGACGGTGTAAGCCGCTCGCATAGTGGGCAGCGGAAACTGCACGATAAGGTATACCGCGTTGCTGCATGATGTCCACCACTTGCTCGAAGTGCAACAATTCCTCACGCGCTAATTGGCTGAGTTTTTTCAACAACTTTGTTTTATCTGTGTACCGGTACAGTAAGCTGAGCGCGGTGTTGGCGGCTTTTTTCTCGCAATTCGCGTGATCGATGATGAGCGTTTCGAGATGTTCTGGTGCTGAGACCAGCCATTCTGTTGGCGTTGGGCAGCCTAAAAATGCGCTAAGTAATGATGGCAGGGTTGATGCGTGTGTCGGTGTTGTCGTCGTGATGCTCTGGTGTGTGTGATGCGGCCAGGTCTGTTGGTCTGAAATAACAGCTTGATGTACGCTGGCTTTGGCGTTCCATGACAGCAGATGGAGACCGGAGGTGTTGGCGTGGAGCGCCCAAGCCCTGGCACCCCAATCGCCCAAAACCACGCGACAGCACGCTGGGTGCTGTTCAGTGTCGGGGTAGCCAGTGTTGGGGTAGCGATGTATCGCTGGACGATGTGTGTGGCCATGGATCATAAACTGGACAGCATGCTCGGTGAAGGCTTGTCTGACACTGTTTGTGTTTACATCCAGAATGGCTGTGTGTTTATGTTGTTGCGCGGCGCGACTTGCTTGTCGATACTGATTGGCTTGCGCTTGTCGTTCCGTAGCGGGAAGACGCTGAAATGCCTGCTGCCAGTCGGGTGAGCGGAATTGTTGTCTGATTTTTAAATAGTCTACATCATCGGTGCACAGTTCGTCTCCGTGTAGCAGGAGTACGCGGTGGCCATATAGGGTGGTGATGTGCTGCTCGGGCAGTAAGACGCCATTGAACGTGTTGACAAAGCGCTCGCCGATTAGAAAATCTCGGTTGCCGTGCTGCACAGTAATCTTGGTCCCCAGCTGTGCCAGTCGTTTCAGGCGCGCACACAGTGCGATGGCTGTGGCGTCGATGCTGTCGTCTCCAATCCACACTTCGTATTGATCGCCCAGCATATGCAGTTGTTCGATGGAGCCGGGCTGGGCACGCGCCTGTTCGGTTAAATCGTCTAAAAAGCGCCACAGTGCACGAGTCACTTCCGTTTGCTCTGAGCACAAATGCATGTCAGAAATAAACCACGTGCCTCGGAGGTCTCGAGCTTGATCGCGTTCAGTAGCGGTGGGATTTGTTAGGTCCATCATTCGTTATGCTTTGTCATCCGTGTCATCCGTGTTCAAGCTAGCCTCATCCAAGGTAGCGGTTTCGATGAGAACCGTTTGTGTGGGTACGTTCTGGTGTGGGCCATGGTTGCTGGTTTCAAGGCGCGCGATCTTTTCAATCACATCTTTTCCGCTGATGACATGACCAAATACGGTATAACCCCAGCCATCGCCTGTTTTGGCGCTGTGATCTAAAAAGGTGTTATTGGCTACGTTGATGAAAAATTGACAGCTGGCGGAATGTGGGTCCTGAGTGCGAGCCATGGCGATGGTGCCGATCTCATTCTTTAAACCGTTATGGGCTTCGTTTTCGATGGGTGGGTCGGTGGGTTTGGCTTCCATGGCTTCGGTGAAGCCGCCTCCTTGAATCATGAAACCATCTATGACGCGGTGAAAGATCGTTTGATTGTAGTGTCCTTTTTGGACATAGCTAATGAAATTAGCGACGGTTTTAGGGGCAGCTTTTTCGTCGAGAGCAACCTGTATGGCGCCCATATTAGTTGTCAGTGTTACGTTTTGCGTCATGGCTCTCTTTCACTCTCTCAATTGTTGTCAAGTTGTCGTCAGGCTGTTTGCGCGTGATGCCGTCCAGATGTGGATTAAGCCGTTGTGGCGTCATGGCCTGTATATCCGGCGGCGTGGCATGTGTTTTCCATGAGCATGGCCACAGTCATGGGGCCAACCCCGCCTGGTACGGGCGTAATCCAGGCGGCTCGCTTGCTGGCGGTATCAAATTCAACATCACCGACAGCGCGGCCATCGGCTTGGCGCGTGATGCCGACATCCACCACGATAGCACCCGGTGAAACCCACTCGCCTGGTATTAATCCTGGTTTGCCGACCGCGACGACCAGTAGATCCGCTTGCGTTACGTGAGTACGCAGATTCTGAGTGAATTTGTGGCAGATGGTTACTGTACTACCGGCGATCAGTAATTCTAGTGCCAGGGGGCGTCCTACGATATTAGAGGCGCCCACAACAACCGCGTGTAAGCCTTTTACTTCGATTGCGTTTGACGCTAACAGGCGCATGATGCCTTTTGGCGTGCATGAACGCATGATCGGCTGGCGTAAAGCCAGCATGCCTACGTTATAAGGGTGAAATCCGTCCACATCTTTTTGAGGTGCCACACGCTGCAATACACGATCACTGTTGATGTGTGAAGGGAGTGGAAGTTGGATTAAAATGCCGTGTACGGTGTCGTCTTCGTTGAGTTGATCAATCAGCGCGAGTAAAGCCGATTCAGTGAGTGTGTCGGCGTGTCGGTGAATTGTGGAACGGATGCCAACGGCCTCACACGCTTGTCGCTTGTGAGAGACGTAAATCTCAGAGGCCGGGTTGTTCCCGATTAAGATCACCGCTAGCCCGGGCTGAGGGCGCCCAGCTTGAGCACCTTGCGTGAGTTGCGTTGCTAAATCGGTCTGGATTTTAGCTGACAGCGCTTTGCCGTCCAGCAGTTTTGCGATCATAAAAGTTTGCAGCCGTAGTTGCTATTATCGTGTTAAATTATTGTGCGTGTGAACGTCGACTTTGGGTTTCGTTGACGCTTGCATTAAGTCAAGCGGAGCCTATTCTATGTCGGGGCCGTGGCTGTTGCAATTGCACCGTTTGATATAGCCATTAAAACATCACTTTTGCTAGAGTGCTTGGCTGCGTGAGTGAAAATGGTTTGTGTTGTATGCGTATTGTGTTTTACGCGTACAAAGTGAAAAGAGCTGATTGACTCGGCAGCGGGTCGCGAGTATCATGCCGCCCTCGACGTTGGTGTACGACGAGTAGGAAGAGTACGGGTAGGAAGAGATCGGGGTATAGCGCAGTCTGGTAGCGCGCCTGCTTTGGGAGCAGGATGTCGGGGGTTCAAATCCCTCTACCCCGACCAGAATTCCTGACCAGTATTGGTATAGATTTATCGTTTTATCGTTTAGTTTTCATGGGTTATGAGTTCGAGAAGGACTTATTTCGAAAAGGACTTAGTTCGAGAAGGACTTAGTTCGCGTAGGTTTAGAGCATAGCTGGTTATTGCGCCTGTAGCTCAATCGGATAGAGCATCGGCCTTCTAAGCCGAGGGTTGCAGGTTCGAGTCCTGCCAGGCGCGCCATGGCTTAGACTCCTGTAACAGCTTGAAGCGCACAGATTGTAGAATGAGCGCATACAGAACTGAATGAATCGATAAAAAGCGTCGAAGAAACAAAAGATAACGGAAGAACCTGAGAAAAGTTAAACAATTTTAAAGCGTTATGGTGGGCGTAGCTCAGCTGGTAGAGCCCCGGATTGTGACTCCGGTGGTCGTGGGTTCGAACCCCATCGCTCACCCCATCCTATTTGCTTTTTGCTGCTGGTGCTGGATTGCTGGTGTTTGCTGCATTACACGGATAGGGTCTTTTCACTGAAATAGCTTATTTTTATCAAAGGTTTTTGTCGAGATTTGCTTCTGCCTTCTCTTAAATGCTGTTAGAAACAAAGCGTTGTGAATTTATTAAGATTGGGTTGAACGTGATACGAATTGCCACAACATGATGATGGTGGCTCACTAGGGTTGGTGATTGAATAGTTAGCGATGGTTACGAGATTGAACGTTGTCAATCTGAGCAGTACGTAGAAATTATTTAAAGATTATTCTGAAAGAGGTGAGTAGATAGATGGACGTTTCCGTAGAAGCCATCGGCGAGCTCGAGCGCAGATTGATAATTAAGTTGCCCGCTGATGAAATCGATAGCAAGGTCGAGCAAAAGCTGAAGGAAGCAGCTAAGACCGTTCGTGTGAATGGTTTTCGCCCAGGAAAAGTTCCGGTGCGTGAAGTACGGCGACGTTTCGGTGAGTCTGTGCGATTTGAGATCATTTCAGAAGCGATTGATGCTTCTTATTCAAAGGCTTTAAATGACCAGTCGTTTTTAGTCGCCTCGCAACCGCAGATCGAAATACTGAATAATCAGGCAGGTAGCGCTTTTCAATACCAAGCAACGGTTGAAGTTTTCCCCGAGGTTACTCTGAATAACTTGGACTGTATTGAGGTGAAGAATCCGATAGTTTCTATTGAAGAATCGGATGTTGATGAGCTGATTGAACAGGTGCGTGAGCAGTACGCCACGTGGGAGCAGACCAGCGAAGCTGCCGCTGATGGCCACATCGTGCTGATCGATTTTAATGGCACGATAGATGGCGAGCCGTTTGAGGGGGGAGCCGAGACTGACTACGAGGTGGTGATTGGCAGTGGTAAATTAGCTCCCGGTTTTGAAGACCAATTAGTGGGTGTTCGGACCGACGATGCTATTACCGTGACGGTGACATTTCCTGAGGACTACTCGCAAGAGAACTTACAAGGAAAGACGGCTCAATTTGCTGTGAATGTGAAGGCAGTAAAACAGAAGCAATTTCCTGAGTTGGATGACGCTTTTTTTGAAAAACTGGGTATGAAAGCGGATGGTGGTATCGAGCAGTTTCGTCAAAATGTGCGAGAGAACATGTCCAATCAGCTTAAACAGGCTGTGGAAGATGAGATCAGATCACAAGTCTTTAACGAGCTGCTAAAATTAAACCCTTTGTCGGTTCCCAAGGCGCTTGTAGAAAAAGAAATGGCTCGACAGCGTGATGAGGCATTACAGCGAGCCGTGCAACAATTTGAAGTTGACGAACAGCAAATAAGCAAACTATTTCCACTCGATTTCTTTCGTGAGCGCTCTGAAAGAAGTGTGAAAATTGCACTGATGTTATCGGAATACATTAAACTTAACGATATTCAGGCGGATGATGAGCTGATCGATGCCAAAATACGTGAAATGGCGGTTGGCCACATCAATGCTGATAATTTAATTCAGTTCTACCGTAAGAATGAGCAACACTTGGAGCAAGTGAAAGCCACCGTGGTTGAATCGATGGTGGTGGAGAAACTTCTAGCTGGTGCTAAAGTGACAGAAAATCCTGTCTCTTATTTTGAGGCGATCCGTGGTGATTTCGGTCGACCTACGGAAGATGAAGATGAAGATGAAGATGAAGGTAAGGAGCATGATGCGGCTCCTGAAGCAGCTGCTATAATGGATCCTACTGATTCGACTGACAATATTGAGTCTGAACGTGATGAGTCGAATGTGTAAAGTGTTGGACGCATTGCTGGGTGGGATTGATATATATTTGAATGACTTATGATAGATAGATGAGTCGCAACTGATATAGGATGAGTGCTCTGCTGTATAACTGTATGCTGTATAACGGGTTGTATGACTGTAAGTCGTTGTGTAGAGTTAAACAGGAGAGGCTGTTCTGGAATGGTTCGGACCTTGTTGGTAGTGAGCGTTTTTACTGGATGTGTTGCGCTAGAGATGAAAGGATGAAAGAAGGCGGTTAGAAAAAGGGTCTTGTAACCAGGGACCGACAAAAAATGATTGCCTTTACGCTTTGGAATCTCTATAAAATCGAGTTGTCCAAGGTATCGCTGCACTGCCAGAAGCCACTAACTATAATCAGTTATTTGTGATGCAGTGCTGTCGTGACTTTTTGCTTCAGTTGTCATCGATAATGGCTGAGTGTATAAAGTGAAAGACTTCTTATTAGTAAACCTGGTTTTGAACCAAGTCACTTTATAAACAAAAAATACGTTATAAACTAAATGGGTATCGATGGGTGAGGTGGAGAATGTATTGAGACGGACTGTTGTCTTATGGATCTGTTTTGCGTGCACTATTATGGTGCTCCGTCCATATTGTTCAATTAGTCTTGGCAGTTCTTGGCACTTCCGCTCATAATGAGTAGAGATATCTGTGTAGAGCTTTATGTACACCAAATTTTTATGTACACCAAATGGTGGGAGACGAATAAGCTAATATAAATATGTATGAGCAGTGCGAAGAAGTAGTGTGAATCCTAACTGGATTGATGGCTGCGAAGTTGCATTAAGGTTGTTTTAGGATAAAGTTGTTGTAAAACAACGGTGTTTGGCGCTGACGCCCTCAAAGAACATCTTGAGCATGGCGCGTGGGCATAAAAAATCCCCTAACGTAAAGGAAGTACCTTATGTATTCAAACAGACAGCTTGGCTCTGTTACAGAAACTGTAAACAGCGGTTTTATACCTTATGTTGTCGAGCAGTCAGCCCGCGGCGAGCGCGCGTATGATATTTATTCCAGATTACTCAAAGAGCGGGTTATTTTCTTGGTTGGCCAAGTTGAAGATTATATGGCTAATCTGATCGTAGCGCAGTTACTGTTTCTAGAATCCGAAAATCCAGATAAAGATATTCATTTGTATATTAACTCTCCAGGTGGTGTGGTGACAGCCGGGATGGCTATTTACGATACTATGCAGTTTATCAAACCAGATGTGAGCACAATGTGTGTGGGTCAAGCCTGCAGCATGGGTTCACTCTTGTTGACGGCTGGGGCGCCGGGTAAGCGGTATTGTTTGCCGCATTCACGCGTCATGATTCACCAGCCCTTAGGTGGTTTTCAAGGGCAAGCATCGGATATTGAAATTCACGCCAAAGAGATTTTGGCGCTTCGAGAGCGTTTGAATGGTGTGCTTGCGCATCATACGGGGCAGCCACTTGAAATTATTGAGCGTGATACAGATAGAGATAATTTTATGTCAGCTGAAATGGCTAAAGATTACGGTCTCGTTGATGATGTTTTGACAGTTCGTGCACCAGAAGAGTAGAGAGAGTTGCCAAGTCTCTGTTAATCGATGGTGATCAAATGGGTGACTGTCGGAACGATAAATGTCGCAAAAGCATTAACGTGCAATGCGATATAACAAACAATGGTAACTTGAAAAAAAGTTGTTTTGGCTGCATCTTGAAAGTGAAGTTGTACCAGCAGAAGAGGACTCCGAATGACTGACCATGTCGATGGGAAGGGTGACGACAATGGTGGAAAATTGTTGTATTGCTCGTTTTGTGGTAAGAGCCAGCATGAAGTGAGAAAATTGATTGCGGGGCCCTCCGTGTTCATCTGTGATGAATGTGTGGACTTGTGTAATGATATTATTCGAGAGGAAGTTCAAGAGGAATCGGTAGACACGACTTCTGATCGACTGCCTGTTCCAATGGAGATCAAGAACATCCTGGATGATTATGTCATTGGCCAGGATCGTGCTAAAAAGATCTTGTCCGTCGCCGTTTATAATCATTACAAACGTCTACGAATTGGTGATTTGGCGAAAGCCAACAAAAACGCCGATGAATTGGAAATGGGCAAGAGTAATATCTTGTTGATTGGACCCACAGGCAGTGGAAAAACATTGCTTGCTGAAACATTGGCGAGATTACTCAATGTACCGTTTACCATTGCGGATGCCACAACGCTTACGGAAGCGGGGTATGTGGGTGAAGATGTAGAGAACATCATCCAGAAGTTGTTGCAGAAGTGCGATTACGATGTGGATAAAGCCCAGGTTGGTATTGTGTATATCGATGAGATCGATAAGATTTCGCGTAAATCTGAGAACCCTTCTATTACCCGGGATGTATCGGGAGAAGGCGTTCAGCAAGCGCTACTGAAGTTGATTGAGGGCACGGTAGCGTCTGTGCCGCCTCAAGGTGGTCGTAAGCATCCCCAGCAGGAGTTTCTACAAGTCAATACCGCTAATATTTTGTTTATTTGTGGTGGCGCTTTTGCCGGATTGGACAAGGTGATTCAGGATCGATCCGAGAAAGGTGGTATTGGTTTTTCAGCAGCGGTGAAAAGCAGAGATTCCCAGAAAAACGTGGGGGATACGCTGAAAGATGTTGAACCTGAAGACTTGGTGAAATACGGTCTGATACCAGAGTTTGTGGGTCGCTTGCCGGTGATTGCAACACTGGATGAATTGGATGAAGACGCCTTAGTGCAGATACTGACTGAACCGAAGAATTCTCTTGTGAAACAGTACCAGCGTTTATTTGAGATGGAAACGGTGGAACTGGATTTCCGTGAGGATGCATTAAGAGCGGTAGCTGCTAAGGCGATGGAGCGTAAGACCGGTGCTCGTGGCTTGCGGTCGATTATGGAGTCTGTGTTGCTGGATATTATGTACGAAACGCCGTCTTTGGAGCAGCTCGGGAAGGTCGTCATCGATGAAGCCGTGATCAAAGGTGAATCGGAGCCAATGTTGATCTACGAAAGAGCAAATAATGACCAAAAAAAGGCGATATCTGATAACTGACTTGGTTTCTATCCATTATTGATACGTGTCATGTTAATGACAAAACGCCCCTTTGGGGCGTTTTGTGTTTCTAAGTTTCTAAAAAGACTTTTTATTTTGTGTTAACAAGTTAAATATTTTAATTTTTTCATGCATTACGTAAATTCTATGATCAGAAAATGTCTGATTGAACGTGTTTTTTCTACCCAGTATGGTGGTGGGGTTTAAAAACGCTCCCTTTGACCCCATTAGTTTAATCGGGAGTTCAATTGGGTGTCGTGTCACAGCTCCTCAAGGTTGATTGAAGGCTTGAGACGAGTCGCAGCGAGAATAAGGCGCGTCGCATAAAATTGAGATGGATGCCGCCGAAAGCATTATAATCAGCGTATTTTCCACATATCACGGTCGAGTGCTGTGTCCGCAGAGCAGAGCCTGCGTGAGTAATCGAAATTGTTGTGGGCTGCAGTAACGTTATCCGCTCATACGCTCATAAAAGGTATCGAATATGTCTGAACAAAATCCTGCGCAAGCATACCACGTGGAGTTACCGTTGTTGCCGTTGCGAGATGTTGTGGTGTATCCCTACATGGTGATACCCCTGTTTGTGGGTCGTGAGAAATCGATCCAAGCTTTGGACGCGGCGATGTCTGGGGATAAGCGGATCATGCTGGTCTCGCAAAAGAACGCTTCAGAAGACGCACCTGATTTAGAAGACATCTATGATGTGGGAACGGTGGCGACGATTCTTCAGTTGCTAAAGTTACCCGATGGTACGGTCAAGGTGTTGGTCGAAGGTAACGAGCGTGCCCGCGTTGATCATTTTGTTGAGCACGAGCATTACTTGGCTTCTCATGTCGTGGTGATGCAAGGCGATCCCTTGTCCGATCGTGAATTAGAGGTATTAACGCGTTCGTTGCTTGCTCAGTTTGAGCAGTATGTCAAACTCAGTAAAAAAGTACCGCCAGAGGTGCTGTCTTCGGTTTCGAGCATTGAAGAGCCTGGCCGTTTGGGTGATACGGTGGCCGCTCATTTGGCCTTGAAGTTAGAAGAAAAACAAAAAATATTGGAAATGGTTGATTTGCAGGAGCGCCTTGAGTATTTGATGGTGATGATGGAAGCGGAAATCGAGTTGTTGCAAGTCGAGAAACGCATTCGAGGGCGCGTGAAAAAGCAAATGGAAAAAAGCCAGCGCGAGTATTATCTCAATGAACAGATAAAGGCCATTCAAAAAGAACTGGGTGAAATGGATGAGGGGGGCAGTGAAATTGAGTCCCTGGAAAAGAAAATAGAATCCAGTGGTATGCCCAAAGAGGCGAAGAAAAAGGCCAAGTTAGAATTAAATAAACTGAAAATGATGTCACCAATGGCGGCGGAAGCAACGGTGATTCGCAGTTACATCGATTGGGTGGTGTCCGTCCCGTGGCGCGAGAAAAGTAAGGTTCGGCACGATCTGAAAAAAGGGCAAGAAATCCTGGATGAAGATCACTACGGTTTGGAGGAAATTAAGAACCGTATTTTGGAATACTTGGCTGTGCAAAGCCGTGTGAGAAAATTAAACGGTCCAATTTTATGTCTGGTGGGGCCACCCGGGGTGGGAAAAACGTCGTTGGGAAAATCCGTGGCCAAAGCGACCAATCGCAAATTTGTACGTATGGCTTTGGGTGGGGTGCGCGATGAAGCTGAAATTCGTGGTCACCGTCGAACCTACATTGGTTCCATGCCCGGTAAAATCATTCAAAAAATGTCGAAAGTGAGTGTTCGTAACCCATTATTTTTGTTAGATGAAATAGATAAAATGGGCACGGACATGCGGGGCGATCCGGCGGCGGCTTTGTTGGAGGTGTTGGACCCAGAGCAGAACAGCACGTTTAATGATCACTATTTGGAAATCGATTACGATTTATCGGAGGTGATGTTTGTGTGCACCTCTAATTCCATGAATATTCCTTCTCCACTCTTGGATCGCATGGAAGTCATCCGTATTCCAGGTTATACCGAAGTGGAAAAAATTCGCATTGCACAACAATATTTAATTCCAAAAGCACAGGAAAGTAATGGTTTGGCAGGCGAAGAAATTGAATTTCTCGAAACGAGTATTCGTGATTTAATTCGCTACTACACCAAAGAAGCGGGTGTTCGCAATCTAGAGCGCGAGATCAATAAAGTCTGTCGAAAAGTTGTGAAAGAGCACGTGACGAGTAATATAAAAGATAAAGAAATCATCACGCCTGAACGTCTTGAACATTACAGTGGGGTTCGCAAGTATAACTTTGGTCGAGCGAGCAATGAAAACCGTGTGGGTCAGGTGACCGGATTGGCGTGGACTTCTTTTGGCGGAGAGTTACTGTCCATTGAGGCGGCTTCCATGAAAGGAAAGGGGCGGCACATTACGACGGGTTCTTTGGGTGATGTCATGCAAGAGTCGATTCAAGCTGCCTTGACGGTTGTGCGCAGTCGTGCGCAAACTTTGGGAATCAAAGCCAGTTTTCATCGCTCAAATGATATTCATATTCACGTCCCGGAAGGCGCCACACCCAAAGATGGTCCCAGTGCCGGTATTGGCATGTGTACGGCTTTGGTTTCAGTGCTGACCGGTATTCCAGTCCGAGCGAGTGTGGCCATGACCGGTGAAATTACTTTGCGTGGAGAGGTGTTACCGATTGGTGGTTTGAAAGAAAAATTGTTGGCGGCGCAACGAGGTGGTATAGAACTTGTCATCATCCCTAAAGAAAATGAGCGCGATTTGAAGGAAGTTCCGGATCAAGTAAAAACGGATTTGGACATCCATCCGGTCGAATGGATTGATGAAGTGTTGGAATTGGCGCTCGAGCGCATGCCTGAACCCTTGTCGGAAGGTGACGATGATGAGGTCAACGAAGATCTCATGGTGGTGTCGTCCGACGATGGATCATCGGATGGTATGATTATTAGTAAACATTAATTATTTTCTAATGCAAAGAGTCTGTTTTTTTATCTCATGTTGCGTTTGGGGTTTGTCTAAGCATCTGGAATGCTTTTTATAAGCACTGCTGTCTACTGATTCGCATTTGCTTTTTGATATCGGATTGTGTATTGCGCTTCACGATGGGGCAAACCGGATTGTTGCTGACCGTCGTGTGCAGGTTATAAAAAAGTAAAAGTCTGGTCTATTTTTTCATTCTTGATCGAAATCTATTTGTATTGGTTCGCATGCGGTAGTAGTATCTGCTTCCTACTGCGAGGTGTTGCGGCGTAAAAAGGGCCGTTATTGATCGCAATGGTGACTGACAGCAGTGTGAAACAACGACTTGGAAACGATTTGAATTTGGCATTGTGTGCCTCGTTTTGTGAGAGTGTGTGTATTTTTGCCCGCTAAGTGTTGTTGTCCCGTTGGGTGGTTTCCAGTCGATACGTGTAGATTTGACGATTCGTTGGTCTAACCCGTTCCCATTATTTGGTAGAACGGTAATAATCAAAAAATACAATCCGAGGGGGATAATGTGAACAAATCAGAACTTATTGAAGCGGTAGCCGAGCGTGTGGATCTTCCGAAAACATCAGTCGGAAAAGTGCTCGAAAGTTTCATGGAAACCATAGCAGAGACTTTGGCTGATGGTGGTGAAATTGCTTTAATTGGCTTTGGTACATTTGCCGTAAAAGATCGCCCAGAGCGCCAAGGGCGCAATCCCGCTACTGGAAAACCGATGACGATTTCGGCAGCTCGAGTGCCCGGTTTTCGACCTGGAAAAGCGCTGAAAGAAACCGTTAATATAAATAAAATAGCCGCGCATGACAGTGAGAACGTTCCTGAGTTGGATGAGGTTGGCGCTTAACTTGTTACCTTTCAACATGGCTTTGGTTCAACGTGAATTTGTTCCAAAAACATGGATAAGCGCGATTGTCTTACTCTGCTAGGTGCTGAAGGAGGTGGCGCCTAGTGTGACCGCTGGTGTACGATGATTTGGACCCGGATCGCTTTGAGAAAGCGCGGACGTTATCGAGTGAGTAATACTTGGGAGGTGCCGTGGAAATGTTTAGTGATCGTGGATAATATGGCGGTAGTGAGAATGCACGGCTGCGATCGTTTGAAAAATGGTCGACTGTTGTTGCTGCTGAACGGGTCGTGTCTCGTAAATGAGCACGACCCGTTTTTGTTTTTCGGACGATCACTCTATAATTTCTTAGCCTCATGCGCGTGGACTACAGCGGACAGCGTGAAGATATATTTTTTGATCTTTGGTCAACAGTGCGTAAATTGTAGAGCGTAAGTTGTAGAGTAAGTGGTAAGAAAGTAAAAGGTTCAGAAGGTATTAAGGTTGTTGTTGGGTTTGCAATAAGAGGACAGGTGATGGAAAGCTTTAGACGGCTTATTAAAGGCTGGTTGGGAAAAGTGTTACTTGGCTTTGTAGTTTTTGTTTTTGCTATTTTTGGGGCTGAGTCTTTAATGTCTATAGCCACGCGACCAAAACCTGTGGCAGAAGTAAATGGTGTGGATATATCGCGTCAACAATTGGATGCCGGTGTGGAGCAAGAGCGTCGGAATCGACGCGCGCGTTTGGGTGAGCAAGCGGATGAATCCACCTTATCGAATGAGGTCCTAGCACCGCAAGTCTTGGATGTGTTGGTGGGGCGGCTTATCTTAAAACAGCGTATTCAAGCTTTATCTTTAGGCGCAAATGATCTGACGGTTAAGCAAATGATTAAGAGCTTGCCTCAGTTTCAACAAAATGGCGAATTTTCACAAGAAATATTTGAAAAGGCGTTACAGCGATCAGGCTATTCTCTTTCGGAATTTCTCGCAGAAGTTCGCAACGATTATATGCTGCAACAGCTGAAGTGGGGGATGGAGGAGTCTTTCTTTGTAACGGATGAAGAGTTGAACCGTTTGGTTGCGCTTCAGGATCAGGCGCGTACCTACGATTATGCTGTGGTCAAACCGGAATCGTTTTTTTCCGCTGTAACGGTGAGCGATGAAGACATTGCGACGTACTACGCGAAGAATTCGGAACAGTATCGCACCCCTGAGCGTGCGAAGTTTGATTACGTGGTCTTATCGGAAGAGGTGTTAACCAAAGCGGTAACGGTGACAGAAGACGAGATACGGGCTGCTTACGATGCGGAGCTTGTGCGGCGTAAGGCGGGAGAGCAACGACGGGCTTCACATATTTTAATCAGCACGAAAGCGATGGAAACGCCGGATACTCAAGCCGATGATACTCAAACCACGGATACCCAGACCGCTGATGCCGATACCGCTGCACGTGAAAAAATTGAATCCATAAAAAAACAATTGGAAGACGGTGCTGATTTTGCGAAATTGGCGGAAACGTATTCGGACGATCCTGGTTCAGCCAAACGAGGTGGGGATTTGGGTTTTGCTGGGCGAGGCATGATGGTTGGTGCGTTTGATCAGGCTTTGTTTGAATTAAAGGTGGGTCAAATATCGGATGTCGTAAAAACGAAGTTTGGGTACCACTTAATTCAATTAAATGACATCAAGAAACCCGAAATTCCGACTTTTGATCAACTGAGAGATCAACTGCATGACACGGTCAAGCAAGAAAAACTGTCTCAGGCCTTTATGCATACTGTGGATGAATTGAATCAACTGGCGTATGAGAGCGGTGATTTGACGCCTGTTGCGGAAAAATATGGTTTAACCATTCAGACATCGGATTGGGTTAAACACGGTGTTCAATCTGAAGCTGTTGGATCTGAAAACGATGACGCTGATAATCCTGAATCGGGCAAATCTGATTCGAGTGTTTTTACTGAAGAGGCGGTTTTGAAAGTGGCTTTTTCTGACGAAGTACTCAAAGATGGCTTTAACAGTGATGCGGTGTTGATGGGTGAGACGCAAGCCGTGGTGCTGCATCTGAAAGAATATGCGCCATCCGTGGTGCAAGCGCTGAGTGATGTGAAACCGTTGATTAGAACAGCGTTAACTCATGAGTACGCGCATAAAAAAGCGGTCAAGCAGGGTCAGGAAATTACTGCAAGCCTACGATCGGGTGAAGCACGTGAGTCCATTACGGAAAAATTTGCATTACAGTGGGAAGAGCAAGTAGAAACGAAGCGTTTATCGTCTTCGGTGCCGCGTCTCGTTTCTCAAAAGGTATTTCAAATGTCTCGACCGCAAGACGATGCCGTTCGGTATGATGGTGCTGAATTGGACTCGGGCTTTGCCATCATTGTGTTGAAGTCGGTTCAGGAAGGGAAAGTCGATTTGGATGAGAACGAGCGATTTAATATGAGGCTGTTTTTGGCGCAGAGATTGGGGCAGAATGATTTTGGACGGTATTTGGAATATTACAAATCGCAGTCAGACATTGAGTTGAATTTGTAATGCCCTTTTTATGCCCTTTGTTATGCAGCTATGCATCGGCTGATCGAAGCGCCCTTTTTGTTTCAGACCTTTTTTATATTTTTTTAAGTAAGGTGCTGTTTTTATAATCAAAGTTGCGGCTTTGTAGGAGCGATTATGAATTGGGTGCCGGTGGATTGGCAGTGGATGCTGTTTGGCCTGGGTTTAATGTTGCTGGAACTGCTGGCGCCGATATTGGTGGCGTTTTGGTTTGGTATGGGTGCGATGCTGGTGTCGTGCATCTTGTTCGTGAAGCCAGATATTGGTTTGAACACGCAGTTGGTCTTGTGGATAGTGGCTTCCGTAGTATTGTTGGTGGGTTGGTATGTTGTCTTTAAACGCTATGCGCCGGATCGTACACGTGCTGGTTTAG
>JARRRL010000010.1:38841-42910 GCA_037380725.1 Gammaproteobacteria bacterium
GCAGTTATTGTCTGTGCCTGTGGGTGGTAGCCCAGGTCGAGTGCGTTTTACAACGCCTTTATTGGGAGCGGGAGAGTGGCCCGTGATCTCGGAAGAAGACACTTTGGTTGAGGGGGATCGGGTTTGGGTGGTAGCGGTTTCAGGAAATACTCTGGTGGTCAGTGGTGTCTCGCCGAGTACAAAGGTCGAAACCTCCTCACACACCGAGTCTTGAATAAAGAAAAAATTGTGCTGTGAAAACCAAAAATGAGTGGGGGAGAAATCACCGTGGGTAACTTGATCGTGATCGGGGCGTTGGTGGTGCTGGTGTTGGTGACGGCTGCGCTGGGTGTACGCATTGTACCGCAAGGTTACATGCACGTAGTACAGCGATTCGGTAAATACCGCACCACGCTTGAGCCCGGTTTGAATGTGATTTTTCCTTATATTGACGTGGTGGCACACAAGGTGACCACGAAGGATATTGTGTTGACTATCCCGTCTCAAGAGGTGATCACGCGGGATAATGCGGTGATCATTACAAATGCGGTGGCGTTTATTAACATTTTATCACCGGAAAAAGCGGTGTATGGTGTGGACGATTTCACCATTGCGATTCAAAACTTGGTGCAGACATCGCTGCGTTCCATCTTGGGTGAGATGGATTTGGATGATGCGCTGTCTTCTCGGGATCAAGTTAAAGCGCGACTGAAACAAGCCATTTCTGAAGACATTGCGGATTGGGGAATTACCCTGAAAACGGTTGAAATTCAAGATATCAATCCATCGTCCACCATGCAGTCGGCTATGGAAGAGCAAGCGGCGGCGGAGCGGCAACGGCGCGCAACAGTGACGCGTGCTGAGGGAGAAAAAACGGCAGCTATTCTGGAAGCAGATGGTCGTTTGGAAGCGTCTCGGCGAGATGCTGAAGCGCAGGTTGTGTTAGCCGAAGCCAGCAAAGTGGCGATTGAAAAAGTGACATCGGCAATAGGTGCTCAGGAGTTGCCGGCACTGTATTTATTGGGAGAGCGATACGTGGAAGCGGTTCGTGATTTGGCTGCTTCAAACAACGCGAAACTGGTGTTAATACCGAGTGACTTGCCCAAGGCGCTGCGCGGTATGCTGAAGTCATAAACGGTATACGGTATATTGAAAGTACAAATCATCGTATTAAAAAGAAACGTTACGGATTACTGGGGTCTTGGGGGAGTGGGTCACGCCGGTATTGACTGACCGGGTCTTGGTGAATGAGCACCTCAGCGCGCGGAAATGCGTTTAACAAAGATAATTCCACTTCGTCCGAAATGTGATGTGCTTGAATCAGAGAAATGTGGTCATCCAGTTCCAAATGCAATTGGATAAATAATGTTTGACCGGAACGCCGTGTCTTCATGTCATGTAATCCGCGTACTTTAGGGTGTGCGCGCACGAGCCGTTCAACGCGGGCGCGGGTATCACTGGATAATTCATGGTCCATGAGAATGTGAAATGAATCCCGAGCAATACCCCATGCACTGCTGAACACATACCCACCAATGGCTAAAGCAATATAAGGGTCTGCTCCATACCAGCCCCAATGAGCCAATATCATAATGACAAGTGCTGCGCTTTGGGTAATGAGATCACCCAAGTAATGCAGTGCATCGGCTTGAATAGCGGTTGATTGCGTGTGTCGTACGACGTAGCGTTGAAAGAGCAAGAGCCCCACTGTGCTGAAAAGTGAAAAGATCATAATGCCTGCGCCCAGTGAGGGAGCCTCGATGACTTGGGGGACTGTCATCGCGTTGAACGCGTGTTTTGCCAGCAGTATAGCTGATGCAGCGATAATAATAGCTTGACAGAGGCTGGCGATGGGTTCGGCTTTGCCATGACCAAAACGATGTTCGTTATCGGGCGGTGTGAGTGCATAGCGCACGGCGAATAAATTGAGTAATGAGGCCAATCCATCCATTGCTGAGTCAAGCAACGAAGCCAGAATAGAAGAGGAACCCGTTATCCACCAACCGAGCGCTTTGACGAGAACAAGACTGCTGGCCACACCCACGGAAGCGTAAGTAGCCCAACGCATGAGTTGCTCGTGGTGGTGTTGGCTGGAGGGGGATTTTGGGGAGTGAGGAGGGTGGTAACGCGATGTTTGATGGGAAGATTTAGCCTGTGATGAGTTGTTGCGGGTTTGCATCACGTCACCTAGCTTTGATTTTTTGTGTTGTATTGTGTATGTGTTTGGGTTGAGCTGTGCTGTGCCGCTCCTATGATTCGACATCTGTTTGTAAATAGCAAATAATAAGATTAAGCAGCTTATGTTTTTAATTGGCTGTATTATAAGCCCACTTCCAACATTCAGCCGTACATACAAAGTCTGTCAATGTGGGAAAGCGAGTGAAATACAATCAATTCGCATATCCCAGTGCCGCACGGATTAGACCAACAAGAAGAAAACTATAACCTGATAGTATAAACACCAAACCCAAACGTCGATCAAGCGTGGTAGCATAACGCCTGACCGTGGCCGCATCAATAGAAGGATTCCAGAAAGGGTTTAAGAAACTGCCCAAAGGAAAAGATATGGCCGCAGCAATCCATATAACTCTGGCTCCCACCACGCCATCCCACAGGCAGGGTCGAGGTAAGCCGTCAGCCGCCATGCGTTTTTCTATTGCGGTCATGGAAATACGGGCAAAACTGATCCAGCTTATGGCCATCACTAAAAACGAACCTACACCAGCAAAACTGATAATCGTTTCAGTAAGTTCACTATTCATCGATTTATTATCCAATCTGCCCGTTCTTGGCCAAATCTATGCATAGCACTACCCGCATAATATCCAGCCACTCACTGAATTTTGTTAAAAGTTCAAGCGGACACGCAAAGCACGCGCGCTGTTTAAAAATTGGATCAAAAGGGATATGCAAGGTGGGGTAAAAGAACTCGAAAAGAAGTGTCCTAAACCAATAAACTGGCTGGCTAGAGCTGGAGACTGCAATCAATCTGCATATCCCAGTGCTACACCTGTTAGCCCAACAGCAAGCCCCGTATACATTGACAAAGTAAACACTAAACCCAAGCGTCGATCAAACTGGGTGGCATAACGCCTGACTGTGGCCGCATCGATAGAAGGATTCCAGGAAGGGTTTAAGAAACTACCCAAAGGAAAGGATATGGCCGCAGCAATCCATATAGCTCTGGCTCCCACGCCATCCCACAGGCAGGGTCGAGGTAAGCCGTCAGCCGCCATACGTTTTTCTATTGCGGTCATGGAAATACGGGCAAAACTAATCCAGCTTATGCCCATCACTAAAAACGAACCTATACCAGCAATACTGATAATCGTTTCAGTAAGTTCACTATTCATCGATTCATTATCCAGTCTGCCCGTTCTTGGCCAAACCTATCCATAGCACTACCCGCATAATATCCAGCCACCAAACTACCAGCAAGCAGGGTGCCCAGTACGATCCAGCCCACTGGCCCAGCCATTGTAAGACCCGACGCAGCTGCCGCAGAAGAGCCTGCGGTAAAAGTTAATTGACCCGCTCCCAAACCGAACGTCCCACCAAACCCAAATCCCGTGATTTGGCGAACACTCTCGCGCATCCAATCACCACCGTCTTTTTGAATATCCATCACTTTTAGCACTCGAACATGGTTTTCAACTGACTGGCTTGAGAGGGGAGACTGCAATCAGTCAACATATCCCAGAGCTACGCCAACTACGATAACAGCAAGCCCTGTATACATTGACAAAGCAAACGTTAAACCCAAGCGTTGATCAAACTTGGTCGCGTAACGCCTGATCGTGGTTGCATCGATAGAAGGATTCCAGGAAGGGTTTAAAAAACTTCCCAAAGGAAAGGATATAGCTGCAGCAATCCAGATAGCTCTGGCACCCACACCATCCCACAGGCAGGGTCGAGGTAAACCGTCAGCCGCCATGCGTTTTTCTATTGCAGTCATGGAAATACGGGCAAAGCTGATCCAGCTTATGGCCATAGCAAGAAATGAAATTAATGCAAGCCAAAAATAAAAATCACTTGTGGTCATAATGTTGCCTATCGAACAAGTATTCCGTTAGCGATATCTTGCCCAACT
>JARRRL010000011.1:0-17606 GCA_037380725.1 Gammaproteobacteria bacterium
ACATCGCATTGTGCAGCGTGCTCACGTTGGTAACATCTACGTAAATCGGAACCAAATTGGCGCGGTGGTGGGTGTACAACCCTTTGGTGGAGAAGGCTTGTCGGGAACTGGACCTAAAGCCGGTGGCCCCTCCTATCTGAACGCGTTTTCATCGGAACGCACCGTCAGTATTGATACAACGGCCCAAGGTGGAAATGCCAGTTTGATGTCTTTGGAAGAAATGGACTATGTGTAGTAATTTAAGCTGTGCTTGTTCATCCAATAGCAAGTAGTAGTAACGAGTAGTAACGTGAGTAATCGTTATTTGGCAGTCCACGTCAGAGCCATGCGAAGCATGGCTCTGAAGCGGCTTGCGACAAAGTGAAATGCTTGGTGGACGCCTCACCGTATTCGCTGAACCCAGACGAGCAGCAGTAGATGACTGAATCATCATTAACTGCCAGAAGTGTCTGGCGTTTCAGATGAATTTGATCAACCACTATCAACCACCAACCATTAATCACTAACCATTAATCACGAACCATTAACCATCAAGGAAGAAGGATGAGTATGTCTCCTGGTCAATGTTTTCGAAACGCGTTACGCCAATTCAAACCTCTGCAAATCGTCGGTACCATCAACGCTTATACCGCGATGATGGCTGAGCGCGTGGGACATCAGGCGATCTACCTGTCTGGTGCGGGTGTGGCGAATGCCGCTTTGGGTTTACCCGATTTAGGCATGACTTCCTTGAATGACGTTTTGGAAGAGGCGCGTCGGATCACGTCTGCTTCGTCATTACCCCTGTTGGTGGATATCGATACGGGCTGGGGAAGTGCGTTTCACATTGCGCGCACCATACAATTGATGGAAAAAAACGGTGTGGCGGCGGTACACCTGGAAGATCAAGTGGTGCAAAAACGCTGCGGTCACCGTCCAAACAAGGCCATTGTCTCACAACGCGAAATGGTCGATCGCGTCAAAGCCGCTGTGGATGCGCGCCAGGATGATCAGTTTTTTATTATGGCCCGCACCGATGCGTTTGCGCAGGAGGGTTTGGACGCGGCGATCGAACGCGCTCACGCCTATGTTGAAGCAGGCGCGGATGGTATTTTTGCTGAGGCCATCCAAACCGCTGATCACTATCGCGCGTTCACTCAAGCGCTCTCGGTTCCTCTTTTGGCGAACATGACCGAATTTGGTCAAACTGAGCTGTGGAATAAACAATTGTTGAGTGAATGGGGTGTTGCGATGGTGCTGTATCCACTCAGCGCTTTTCGTGCTATGAATAAAGCCGCCGAAGGGGTGTATCGCTGTATTCTGGAGCGCGGTGACCAAAAAGCGGTACTGGATCACATGCAAACACGCCAAGAACTCTATGATTATTTGAAATATTATGAATTTGAGAAAAAACTCGATGCGTTGTTTGCACAAGACAAAAATAACGTGTCGTGAAGGGACTCAATAAAGGAGACGCCAAGATGACAAACGGGCTCGTTGGTGCTGGCTTACGCGGTCAGGTAGCGGGTAAAACTGCTTTATCAACTGTGGAATCAACAAAAGCAGGCACCGTAGGACTGGCTAGTTCAGGGTTAACGTATCGTGGCTACGATGTGCAGGATTTGGCTGATAAGTGTGAGTTTGAAGAAGTGGCGTTTTTACTTCTAAAAGGTCATTTGCCCACCGTTTCGGAGCTGTCGGACTACAAAGCTGAGCTGAAATCGCTGCGTGCTCTACCGCCGGATGTGAAAGCGGTGCTGGAACGTATTCCGGCGCGCTCACACCCCATGGATGTGCTGCGCACAGGGTGTTCTTTTTTAGGGAATGTGGAGCCTGAAACGGATTTTTCGCAACAGCAGCATGTGGCGAATCGAATGGTGTCCGTGTTGCCAGGGCTGATTAATTACTGGCACCACTTCAGTCGCTCGGGCAGCCGTATCGAGGTGGAAACCGAAGCCAATTCCGTGGCAGAGCAATTTTTATGGACCTTGCATGGCCGCAAACCATCGACCATACACACGAAGGCCATGAACGTATCTTTGATTTTGTATGCAGAGCACGAATTTAATGCGTCGGCGTTTACCGCGCGAGTGTGTGCGTCCACCTTGAGTGACATGCACTCGTGTATTGTCGGGGCGATTGGATCGCTGCGTGGTCCTTTGCACGGTGGTGCCAACGAAGCAGCGATGAACTTGATTCAAGATATGAAGGATCCCGATCACGCCGAAGCCGTTTTATTGGACATGTTGGCGCGAAAAGAAAAAGTGATGGGTTTTGGTCACGCGGTGTACCGCGAATCCGATCCGCGTAATGCAATTATTAAAAAGTGGTCGAAGCTATTGGCGCAAGAAAAAGGCGATACCCGTCTTTACGATATTTCTGAACGCTGCGAATCGGTGATGTGGCGTGAAAAACGCTTGTTTTGCAACGCCGATTTTTTTCATGCATCGACTTACCATTTCATGGGAATTCCAACACCGCTGTTTACTCCCATTTTTGTATGCAGTCGTGTGACCGGTTGGGCTGGACATGTGATGGAACAGCGGGCCGATAATCGCATCATTCGCCCCAGTGCTGAATATGTGGGCGAGGCCTTGCGTCGTGTCACACCAATCGATAAGCGCTGATAATACGTATGAATAACACGCTATACCGCACCGTTTTACCCGGCACAGAATTGGATTTTTACGATGTGCGCCGTGCCGTCGATGCAATTCAAGCGGGGGCGTATCACACGCTGCCTTATGTATTGCGTGTGCTGGCGGAACAATTGGTGCGTCGTTGTGATCCACAGTCGTTAACGGTTTCGCTCTCACAAATTATTGAACGAAAGCGTGATGTGGATTTTCCCTGGTACCCAGCTCGTGTGGTGTGTCACGACATCTTAGGGCTAACGGCCTTGGTTGACCTGGCGGGATTGCGTGATGTGATTGCCGAGCAAGGGGGGGATCCGTCTCAGGTTACTCCGGTGACGCCAACACAATTGATTGTTGATCACTCGCTGGCCGTCGAAGCCGCAGGTTTTGATCCGGATGCGTTTGCAAAAAATCGCGCAATCGAAGATCGCCGTAATCAAGATCGCTTTCAATTTATCGATTGGACGAAAACCGCGTTTTCCAATCTGGAAGTGATACCGGCGGGCAATGGTATTATGCACCAGATTAATCTGGAAAAGATGTCTCCCGTGGTTCAAATTCGCGATGGAGTGGTTTTTCCGGATACCTGTGTGGGGACCGATTCGCACACTCCCCACGTGGATGCCTTGGGCGTTTTGGCCATTGGGGTTGGTGGTTTGGAAGCTGAGACGGTGATGTTGGGTCACCCTTCCATGATGCGCACGCCCGAGGTGGTGGGTGTTCAACTCGTGGGAGCACGGCAAGCGGGCATCACCGCAACCGATGTGGTGTTGGCCTTGACGGCTTTTTTGCGACAAGCGCGCGTGGTGGGAGCCTACATTGAGTTTTTTGGTGCGGGCGTGGCTTGCCTAACGCTTGGGGATCGCGCGACGATTTCCAATATGACGCCAGAATTTGGCGCGACCGCCGCTTTATTTTACATCGATCAACACACATTAGATTACTTAACCTTAACGGGGCGGGATCGTCAGCAGGTTGAATTGGTGGAGCTGTATGCTAAAACAGTCGGTTTGTGGGTCGATGACTTGAAATCCGTCGAATACGATCGAGTACTGTCGTTTGATTTGTCGACTGTGGTGCGCAGTCTGGCGGGGCCATCCAGTCCGCATCGACGACTGCCAACGGACGAATTGGTTCAGCAGGGTATTGCAGGTGATTTAGATCAAGCCCGAGACGATGAGGCTCAGGGGCTGATACCGGATGGCGCGGTGATTATTGCAGCCATTACGTCGTGCACCAATACATCGAATCCACGCAATGTTATTGCGGCGGGTTTGTTAGCCAAAAACGCCAATGCCTTTGGCTTGGCGCGTAAACCGTGGGTCAAGACGTCCTTTGCGCCGGGTTCCAAAGTCGCTAAGTTGTATTTGGAGGCGGCGGGTTTATTGCCTGAGTTGGAACAACTCGGATTTGGCATTGTGGGTTATGCGTGCACTACGTGTAATGGCATGAGTGGTGCGCTGGATCCCGCGATTCAGCGAGAGATTTTGGAACGCGATGTAAGCGTTACCGCCGTTTTATCGGGAAATCGAAATTTCGATGGCCGTATTCACCCTGCGGTCAAACAGGCTTTTTTAGCGTCGCCACCGCTTGTGGTGGCGTACGCGATTGCAGGCACCATGCGTTTTGATATTGAGAACGACGTATTGGGGGTGGTGGCAGGCAAAGCAATCACATTGAAGGATCTGTGGCCCAGTGATGAAGCCATTGACGCCGTCCTAGCTTCAGCCGTTAAGCCTGAACAGTTTCGTCAAATATATATTCCTATGTTTGAAGCGAAAGCCGTGAAAAAAGCCGAAAACCCGCTGTTTGATTGGCATCCGTTGAGCACGTATATACGGTGTCCACCGTACTGGGATGGCGCGCTTGCCGGTGAACGCTCTCGGAGAGGAATGCGTCCTTTAGCGATATTGGGTGATAACATTACGACGGATCATTTATCGCCGTCCAACGCCATTTTACCCGACTCGGCAGCTGGGGAATATCTGGCGAAAATGGGATTACCGGAATCGGATTTTAATTCCTACGCCACGCATCGAGGCGATCACTTAACGGCGCAGCGTGCAACCTTTGCCAACCCGAAATTGCTGAACGAAATGTGTCGCGATGACAGTGGGGCGATCATACAAGGGTCTTTGGCGCGTTTGGAGCCGGAGGGCGTGCAACAACGGATGTGGGAAGTGATCGAAACCTATTTGGCGCGAAAGCAAAATTTGATTGTGATTGCGGGTTCGGATTATGGTCAAGGTTCATCGCGCGATTGGGCAGCAAAAGGGGTACGTTTGGCAGGGGTTGAAGTCATTGTGGCGGAGAGTTTTGAACGCATTCACCGCACCAACTTGATTGGTATGGGGATCCTGCCCGTTCAGTTTAAAAGCGGTGAGAATCGACACACCTTGGGTATTGATGGTACGGAAACCTTCGATATACTGGGTGAAATAACAGCACAAACCGAACTGACTTTGCTAATTCACCGGAAAAGTGCTTCGAGCACGGATTCAACCGTGAGGGTACCCGTTACGTGTCGCGTGGACACAGAGGCGGAGCTGATGTTGTATCGAGCGGGTGGTGTATTACCGTGGTTTGCGCACAAGTTTCTCATGAAAAAGGTGTCGTAAAGGTGTCGTGATGAGTGTTGGGGTTCAAATCAGAATACCCGCTACGTACATGCGTGGCGGTACCAGCAAAGGTGTGTTTTTTAAACTAAGCGATTTGCCGAAAAGCGCACAAGTTGCTGGTGCGGCTCGAGACGCCTTGTTGCTGCGCGTGATTGGTAGTCCTGATCCGTATGCCCAGCACATTGATGGCATGGGGGGCGCGAGTTCAAGCACCAGCAAAGTGGTTATCGTGTCTAAAAGTGAACGCCCGGGGCACGATGTGGATTATCTGTTTGGACAGGTTGCGATTGATCAGGCTGTGATTGATTGGAGTGGCAATTGTGGCAACCTGAGCGCAGCGGTGGGGGCTTTTGCTGTTCACGCGGGTTTGGTGAATACGGATCGACTTTCGGAAACGGAAACGGAAACGGTCGTGGTTCGTGTGTGGCAAAAGAACATCGAAAAAACCATTATCGTGCAGGTGCCCTGTGTAAAAGGGGTTGTGCAGGAAACGGGTGCGTTTGAATTGGATGGCGTGACCTTTCCGGCAGCGGAAATTAAAGTCGAGTTCGTGAACCCGGTGAGTGAGCGGCTCCCACTTTTTCCAACGGGAAATCGCGTTGACACGCTGAACATCCCACGTGATGTGTTGGCGTGTGGCTCCCTTCAAGCTACGCTCATTAATGTGGGCATTCCCAGCATTTTTGTAAGCGCGACTGCTTTAGGATATACCGGTACGGAATCACAAGCGGACATCAATAACGATGTGGATGCGTTAAAGCGTTTGGAAACCATTCGTGCCCACGGCGCCCTAAAAATGGGTTTAATACAAAATATTGCGGAAGCGACTCGCCTTCAGCACACACCAAAAATTGTTTTGGTTGCACCGCCAGTACGCTACACGTCTTCCCGTGGAAAAGTCGTAGATGCTGCGGATTGTGATGTGTGCGTGCGAGCGCTGTCGATGGGGAAATTGCATCACGCCATGATGGGGACAGCTGCGGTCGCAATCGGAGTGGCAGCCGCCATTCCAGGAACACTGGTTTATCAGACTGTCGTCAAGCACCTTGACGTTAACCAGAGTGGCGATAAACCAGATGACGTTGAACCGGTGGAATATCAAGAATTGAATGACGACACATACCGTGAAGTGATCTGCGGCCACCCATCGGGTATTTTAAAAGTGGGCGCTGTGGTGCAGCAGGGCGGATCGAAGTGGGATGTTCGTCGTGTAATCATGAGCCGCAGCGCACGAATTTTGATGGAAGGTTGGGTTCGCGTCCCGGAGAATGCTGTGGAGCGCTAAGCGGAACCCGGTAAGCAGACCCCTGAGGAAAGAGGAGGTTTTGTGGAGTACAAAGATTACTACAAAATCATGGGATTGAAGCGCGAGGCGACCCAGGATGAACTGAAACAAGCTTATCGGAAGCTTGCCCGAAAATATCACCCGGATGTGAGTAAAGAGTCAGATGCTGAAGTGAAGTTCAAAGAAGTGGGCGAGGCGTATGAGGTGCTCAAGGACCCGGAAAAAAGAGCCGCTTATGATCGTCTTGGGGCAAATTGGAAAGCGGGTCAAGACTTTCAATCACCGCCCAATTGGGATTCGGGCTTTGAGTTTTCTGGTGGTGGGTATACGGGTACAGGTGCGGGTGGTTTCAGTGATTTTTTTGAATCGCTTTTTGGGGGTGGCTCAGGAAGAGGCGGACCGTTCAACTCGAACTCGCATTTTAATGCGCGTGCTCAGGATCACCATTCGAAAGTAGAAATTGATTTAGCGGATACCTATCACGGTCAGAAAAAAAGCATTCGTTTACAATCACCCGAGTACGGTGAGGATGGACATGTTCGTTTACGGCAACGGACGCTTAACGTCAAAATACCAATAGGCGTTCAAGAAGGGCAACAGATCCGTTTAGTTGGCCAGGGTGCACCGAGTCCGGATGGCAAAACCAAAGGGGATCTGTATCTGGAGGTGTGCTTTAAACCTCATCCGTTCTATCGTGTTGAGGGGCGCAATCTCTCGATGTCGTTACCGGTATCACCTTGGGAGGCGGCTCTCGGGGCGACGATTAAGATGCCGACGCCGGGTGGGATGATCGAATTAAAAATTCCAGCGCATTCCAATAGCGGAACGACTTTGCGTCTGAAAGGTCGAGGCATTCCTGGGGAACCGGCTGGAGACATTTATGTCACTTTGAGCGTCATGGTTCCGAACGCCGAGAACGAACAAATGCAATCACTCTATGAAGAGATGGCGCGTAACACGACGTTTAATCCACGCGCCAAAATGGGGGTATAGCATGACGGAGCAGACGGTTTACTCAGGCATCATCGTGGACGACAACACCGAGCTGACGCTCGTTCAACTGAGCCAAGCGACAGGCCAACCCGCTGAATGGGTGTTGGAACTGGTGGAAGAGGGCATTATTGAGCCGATTTGTCGAGACAGCGTACCATGGAGCTTTCACGGTTGGAGCCTACGTCGTGTGCGCATTGCGCGGCGTTTGGAGATGGATCTGGGGGTTAATTTAGCGGGCGCCGCATTGGCGTTGGAACTGTTGGAAGAAGTGGAAGATATGAGACGTCGAATGAGACAGATGTAAACTTAGATGATGGCTGGACCCAGTTGATGCATCGGATTTTGTACAGGGATTTTTATTGATCTTGTCGTGTATTGATACGCCAATATTAATCTAGACTTTTTAAAGTAATGCGTTGTATTGGACGAAATATACCATACATCCTGGCACGAATCTGGCCATGTCTTTTGTCGGGATCGAATAAGGAAGCACATTGATGTTGAAATGGATAAAAATAATTCCTCAGATCTCTCCGTGTTGTGCCAATGTAGTTCGCTTCGATTTGTCAGGTGCTGTGATCGAATGGCGAAGAGCGCTTGTTTTTGCTTTTGTAACATGCTGGCTTGCCATCCTGAGCGTAGGGTGTTCTGAAAACGCTCAAAACCATTCCGCAGTTGACCCGATGGATATCGCTGCTGATGCTGATGCGAATGCCATCAGTGCTAAGGGCTGGTCGAAGGAGGAGGCGAGCGCCAAGCAATCCTCACCTGTTCCTATAAAAAAGAGCTCTGCAGAAGAAAGCCCAGCAGACATCGCCGAGGAAAGTTCCGAGTCTGATTACGATCATGGACCAAATTCTAGTGATCATCTTATGCCTTTTCCTCCGGGTGATGATGGTGACCGCACGCCTTTCGATCTCTGGCGGTACGCTGGCAAAGGCGCTTCATCTTTTACATCACCGACACTGCCAATGAGCTGGGATGAGTGGCTTGAGTTTAATCAGCAGCAAAAACCTGAATTAATGAAAGATGTACAGACTTATATGGCGAAACGCTATGATTTCAGTGAGAAAAAGATCGCTGGAAAGTTTATGTCTGGCGGACGCAAACCGGTTATGGCTGGCCCTGTTGCTCGGCTGCCCAAGGGTATTGATGGCTACGAGGCGTTTTCCAATCTTACGGCTGACACAATTCGTCAACGTGACCTCTTTCCGTACAAACCGCTGGCTCACCCATTGCAAACCACAGCACACATGGTGTTTCCCGATAGCTGGATTCAAGTCCATCCTGAGCACAAACGGATTGATGTGGATCACGATTTTCCGGATGCTTATTTGCCGGAATTCCCACCGCCCTTGTTCCTGAGCACGCACAAAGGACTTGGTGATGTCAGTGAAGGACGCGAAATCACATTTGAAAATTATTGGGATATTTTTAATGGTTTACTAACCCCAGAACAAATGGAAGGTTTGAAAGAGTTGCTGCGTCCGACGCCAACCACTTGGTTTAATCAAACGCATCACCGTGTGACACGAGAGCCCAGTACGGGCGTTGCCTGTTTTAGTTGCCACGTAAATGGCCATACCAATGGCGCTTTCGAGCTGGCCCCCGATGCTCGGCCAAACCAAGCGCGTTTACGTGTGGATACGCCCAGCATGAGAGGGAATTACAACATGATGCAGTTGTCCTCGAAGCGTTCGATCAGAAGCATGGATCACTTTGCCGAGATTGAAGAGTACTTCGATGGTGATCCGGGCATGATGCAATATATTGGTCCACGTGCTGCTCAGCGTTCAGTGACGAATCGAATGGGTGATTTTAATTCGATTATTGATTTTCCGCCGGCACCAAAGCTGGGACCACTTGACACCTTATTGCCTGAGAAAGCAACCGAGCAGGAATTACGTGGTGAGCGACTCTTTCATGGTAAGGCCAAATGTGACCAATGTCATTATGGACCCGCTTTTACGGACGATTACTTGCACGACTTACAGGTGGAAAGATTTTATGTGGGTCGTCCCGAAGGGCCTATTAAAACCTTTGCGCTACGTGGGATCAAAGACACGCCGCCCTATCTCCACGATGGCCGCTGTCCAACGCTGAATGATGCTGTGGAATTCTTTAATATCATTCTAGACTTGAAATTGAACACACAAGAGAAGGACGATCTGGTTGCCTTTTTACTTTGTTTGTAGTTTAGTCGCTGTATGAATCGATCATTGAAGCTATCTGTTGTCGTTGGCGATGCGTTCACCATTAAAGGTGATGTTTTGGTGCTTAAGTATGCCCAGAATCTTTATGGCTTGGACAAGGCTGTGCATGCCCGACTTCAACAGAAGGGAACAGTTCCCACGCTTCCAGGTGTTGATGAAGACATAATCGTCGAGACACGGGATGCATTGGGAGTCACCTGCATCCAACTTGTAGGCGTCGAACCGATCAGGCAATTCAATTACTCAGAGATTCGTGATTTTACGAGACGATCGCTTTTATCGCTTGCTCGAAAACTGCCCAGCTCGCGCCATGTCATTTTCACACTACATGGCGTTGGTTTTGGCCTTGACGAAATAGAGTCATTTGAATCCGAAGTCGCGGGCATTGTGGAAGCTGTGGCGAGTGGTAATTTTCCGAAATTGGTCGAGACAATAACATTCGTTTAGTCTAATCAAAGGCGAGCCGACCGTCTTGCCAAGTCTTTGAAGCAACTTTTCCCGACGGGTGAGCTACCCATAGATGGATATGACTCAATCTCGGCATTGCCCATAGAAACACAAGATATTCTCAGAACAGTGGGTTATATATCGGCTGGAAAACCGCACGTATTTGTTGCGATGCCATTCCTTGCAGAGATGGACGACATTTATCACTATGGCATACAAGGAGCCGTGAACACAGCCGGATTGCTCTGTGAGCGCGCTGATCTTTCTGTTTTTACCGGTGATGTGATGGGGTGGGTAAAGGCACGAATTGCATCGGCAAAATTAGTCATTGCAGATCTCTCGTCTGCTAACCCTAACGTTTATCTTGAAGTTGGATACGCTTGGGGTTGCCGAGTTCCAACTGTACTTCTGGTTAAGGAAACAAATGATTTGAAGTTTGACGTGAAGGGACAACGCTATATTGCCTACAAATCAATCAAACAGCTAGAAGAGTCTTTAAGCGTTGAGTTAGCCGAACTGATTCGAGTGTTGCCTCAACATTATACTTAAAGACAAATTCACGGTTTATCAAAGACTGTCTCGAATCGGTTGAGAGTTCTGGATGACCCGGATGTCCAATTTATTTTTGGACAGGGGAAAAAACAAAATCATTCTCAAGTTATGCCTTAACGTTATGCTTAAAAGCAAAAACGAAAAGGCATAACAAACCGAAAACCGTTCATGTTAAGACGAAAATGAGGAAAATAAATACCCTTTAATCCGCCACACAGATGGCGACTGGAACGGATTTGAACGCAGGCGTTTTGCTGCGTGGATCGGTGTCTCGACCAATCAATACGTTCGCTTCTGGGTAATAAGCCATGACGTTGCCCGCAGGCAGATCGAAACGATGCGCTCGCAGTGCGCGCATTTCGCCGTGCGGTGAGCGGACGTGAACGCAATCGCCTGCTTGAATGCCAAGTCGAGATAAGTCTTGATCGCTCATCAGCAGCACCCATCGCTGTGTGGTGCCGCGATAGCTGTCGCTTTCTTCATAAATAATAGAATTAAATTGCCCTTCGCTGCGTACGCTCGTGAGGGTGTAGGGGTAATCGGGATCGGCTTTGTTTATGAGGTCCTGCCAAGGATGTGAAATAAAAGACGCTTTGTTATCCGAGGTCGCAAATACAGGTGAATGGACCAGGCGATTACGAATGTGAAATTCCCGCTTTGCGACATCAATGTCGGCTAAGTCTTCCATTCCCGGAATGATTTTTGCGATGGCTTCACGAATACTGCGATGTGATTTAAAAGCATTAAAATCCACCGGACATTGTGGCATCAATTGTGCCAACAAACGATGCGCCACATCACACAGGATGTCCACTTCTGGACGCACATTATCCAGGCGAGTTATACCGCCGTCGCTCAGGCGGACATAGTTAAACATGGATTCTTGTGTCGTAGCCTGTCGCTCTTCATCGCGCGCCGTCACCGGTAAAATCAGCACATCACCGTTTTCGACGCCGTGAACGTGACCCCGGTTGAGCGTAGTGGTTAGAAATAATTTGAAGCCAATCCGGTTTAACGCGTCAGAGGTCCAGTGGGAATCGGGGCTTGCTTCGAATAGATTGCCACCCATAATAAGCGCCGCATCGATGTTGCGAGCGTGCGCAGTGGTTAAGCAGGCGAGGGTGTCCAGACCGGCTTGTTGAGGTAATGTGACATTGAAATGGCGTTGTATATTATTGAATACGGTTTCCGCCAATACGGGTTTTACGCCAATTGTGCCAATACCTTGCACATTACTGTGACCACGCAAAGGCAATAAACCGGCATAACGTTTGCCGATCATGCCACGCAGTAAGGCCAAATTAATAATCCCTTCGACATTTTCCACGCCAAAACGGTGATGTGTGATGCCCATTCCCCAGGCAAAGACGACGTGTTTGGCTTCTGCGTAGTGTTTGGCTATGGTGCGTATCGATGCTTGATCGAGTCCAGTCGCTTCACACAGTTCATCCCATGTGCTGTGTTCCAGTTGTTGTCGATACGTATCAAAATGATTGGTGTATTGAGTGATAAATGTCTGATCGATCGCGTTCATTTCCAGCAGGGCTTTGCCAATGCCGGTAAACAAAGCAAGATCAGAGCCGATGCGGGGTTGCACGTACTCCGAGGCGATCCAAGTGCCACCGGTGAGCAGAGATTTTGCACTTTTGGGTACAGCAAATCGCACCAATCCTGCTTCTTTAGCTGGATTAATCACGATGACGTGTCCGCCGCGATCGCGGCAAGCTTTGAGTTTGTGAATAAAACGCGGGTGGTTGGATGAGGGGTTAGCGCCAATGACAAAAATAAGATCAGACTCAGCCAGATCGGCTAATTCGACCGTGGCAGTACCGGTGCCAATGCTATTGTGCAAACCCACCGCGGTAGCTTGATGGCAATAATAGGAGCAGTTGTTGACGTTATTGGTGCCATACAGGCGCGCTAATAACTGCAACACAAAACCCGCCTCGTTGGAAGAACGCCCGGATGAGTAGAAAAAAGAGCGCTGGGGCTCACACGCTGCGAACCGTTGTGCGGCGAAATTCAACGCGGTGTCCCAATCAACGGGGGTAAATCGATCCTCGCCCTGCTGCTTTAACAAGGGGGTATTCAGTCGTCCCAGTGTTTCCATTTCATGGGCGCTGAGTTGCTGAAAATCCGAGATGGGGTGCGTCAGCACTTCAGAAGGGATGGCGGGCTGAATGTCAGTGGACTGTGCTTGAACGCTTTTATTACAGATGGCGGGGAATTCGTCAAGCTCATTGGTCATACCGCCTCGTTGACCCCCCATGCCTAAAGCACAGGCTTTACACGCATTCGCACTGCTCAATGCTTTCGCGCTATTGACCATACCCATTTTGCGAACCGTATTTAAGGTGTAAAGAATTTTTGTTGTTCCGCCACCGACAAGCTTTTTGTGTTGATGATCACTCATGATATAACATGCTCCAAAAAACCAGAAAGCCTAACATTCTTATTGAATTGCATCAGTTCATCCATTGCGGTTTCGGGATTATCCAAAAGCGCCAGAAGAGTGATATTTTAACACTGCTAAGTCTTACATTACGCCAGTCCCATAATGGAGTTTTAGGATTTAATGTCTAGATTAATCATAGACTTATGCAAACTGAGTCAGTGGTTAAATTTGGCATTTTCATCAATGGCCTGTTTCAGCCCACTTTATTGAATTGACCTCATTGACCTCGTCGCCCTGAGTAGATCACCTTAACAAAGGCAGAAGGCGGTTCCAACGGAGACTGGCCAAGATGTTCCCCAAACACGAGCGTGCTGTCAAGCGTCAATTGAATAACCTAAGCGTGTTTCAGAATTAGGTTCGCCCCTTGGTGGCGGAGGCGCTCGGTCTTTCTGAGCACGAACATAGCACATTCAGGACGACCGTATTGGGAAAATCAGGTGCACCCAGAGAGCAGCTCAGTTACATTTTACGGTAAGAACACGATCAGCCAGTGGGGTGGATTGTTTGTTTCGATCATGCCACGCACCTGGAAAGCAGATGAAGAATTTCGTTAAAAAGTCCGCAACAATGAGGTATCCAATGCACACATTTTTTTAATGGCGCAAACCGGAGAACAAATGAATATATATTGTTTTTTAGTAAACTATTATATTCAATTTAAGATTTACGGTTACTTTTACATGCTCCTGTAAAATTCTTAAAAAAAGATGTATGCATTGGAGAGTTCTAGTGGGAATACCTTGGCATCCTCCATAAATCCAACGACCAACTAATAGTAGGTAGTAGGCATGCAGCATGCAGATAGTAGGCATGCAGAAAATCGAGTGGCTGTATGGCCATTTTTACATCTTTCCTCGGTGCTACCGACAACACTATTTCCTTAATCCAATCTAGCAAGTACAATCCTTTGGGCGTAGCGGTTCTTGTGTTGGTGCGCGTCCTGTTGAAACACGCCCATACATGGGGCATTTACGTTTTTTTCAATGCCGTCAATTTGACTTTTGATCAAATAAAACCCGAACATCTACGACAGGCAACTAAAAAGGAAAACCTATGAGCAGCAATCAAAGCAACCACGGGGTAGTCTATCAAGGCCAAGGCAAGGTAACCGTCGAATCCATTGATTTTCCCAAGCTGGCGTTGGGCCAGCGCCGTTGTGACCACGGTGTTATTCTCAAGGTCGTCACCACCAATATCTGTGGCTCCGACCAGCACATGGTGCGCGGTAGAACCACAGCCCCCAAAGGGCTGGTTTTGGGTCATGAAATCACCGGTCAGATTATCGAATGCGGGCGAGATGTGGAATTTCTCAAGGTCGGCGACGTCGTCTCCGTACCTTTCAATATTGCCTGCGGTCGTTGCCGCAACTGTAAGGAAGGCAAGACTGGTATTTGTCTAAATGTCAATCCGGCGCGTCCCGGTGCCGCTTATGGCTATGTTGATATGGGCGGCTGGGTCGGCGGCCAGGCGGAATATGTGATGGTGCCTTACGCCGACTTCAATCTGCTGAAATTTCCCGATGCCAGCCAGGCCATGGAAAAGATCAGAGATCTGACCCTGTTGTCGGATATTTTCCCGACCGGTTTTCACGGCTGTGTCACCGCCGGTGTCGGGCCCGGTTCTACCGTTTATATCGCCGGTGCCGGTCCCGTCGGCTTGGCTGCCGCTGCCTCGGCCCATCTATTGGGAGCCGCGTGCGTAATTGTCGGCGATATGATCCCGGAACGTTTGACTCAAGCCCAAAGCTTCGGCTGTGAAACCATCAACCTGCGCCAGGACGCGGCCTTACCGGACATGATTGCCCAGATTATCGGCGAACCGGAAGTGGATTGCTTTGTGGACTGCGTTGGTTTTGAAGCCCGCTGCCACGGTTGCAATCACTCTGTCGAGCAGCCCGCTACTGTGCTCAACGCCGCTATGGAGTTGACCCGTGCCGGCGGCCAGATCGGGATTCCCGGTCTTTACGTCACCGAAGATCCAGGTGCCAGTGACGATGCTGCCAAGCAGGGTTCGTTAAGCATGCGGTTTGGGCTGGGTTGGGCGAAATCCCACTCCCTCCATACCGGTCAGTGTCCTGTCATGCGCTATCACCGCCCGTTGATGCAGGCTATTTTGTTCGGCAAGATTCAGATCGCCAAGGCCGTGAACGTGCAGATGATCGATCTGCAGGAAGCGCCGGGTGGTTACGCGGATTTTGACGGCGGCGCGGCAAAGAAATTTGTCATCGATCCTCATAGGTTGGTCGCTGCTTGACATCCAATGCGCCAGGAGAACGCTAACTTCGTGCACGGTCCTTAACCCTATCGTTGCATAAAGTTAACTCAATCCGAATCGAGACATCGCCAACGTACTTCGGGGATGTCTCGGTTTTGTTTGTGTTCTCTTTGACGGGTCGGCACCTGTCGATAGGTGCCTGCGGCACAAAAGAACACCCATAATTTATGGGAACCAGTCAAAACACGATATTCAGAGCAATAGCCTGCTCCCAGTCAAGCTTGACTGGAGTCGATGTGTAGCGGGGAAGGGCAATTATTACCCAAAAGCCATTTGGCAGTTCCACATACCTTGAACCCAGTGGCGATTCAGATTTTGATATGCTTTCTGTATTGAGTGATATTTCCCTACAAATTTTTTAAATCGACTCTCAAAATGTTGAATACAATAAAGCCATTGTTTGGTGTCGATTTGAAGACGCTCTAAAATAGTAGGGTTATTTTCGGGGATCTAACCGTTTTTGTCATCCCGCAGAATTTTTTTGGTCCAATCGACGAGCTGTATTTAATTGCATATAATTTTAGCGCGTTTTGACGTCAATATGGTTCATATTCTGCATGGTCGCGATTGTGATAGCAGCCCATCGATCTACCGCCGATGAACCAGTTGCTGGCTGAACTGACCCAAACGATCATCGGCAACTGCACCACAGCGCTTTTGCTGTAATTGGGGGCTATGTCGAGAAGAACATCAGTAATCCTGATCCAAAACAGAAATGGAGCAATGCTTGCGCAGTCCGTATGAGTTATATCCTGAATCAGTCTGGTCTGATTATTCCAACCATACCGGGACAGACTGTATCTGGTGCCGAATTTACAATGCGTACTTTCGCAGGGTGAATGGCAATCGCCGCAGCTTCTTGGCGAGCGGGCCATAGCTGATCAAGAATGACATATTAGCACTTATTACTTTTTTGATTGATTTTTCGTCATGTATATTCGATGGGAGAGTGTGAAATGGGAAGTGTTAACCCACCTTTTTTAGTGACAAAGACAGAGCATTTTGAATATAAGAGCATAACACCACCTGCAAAGGATGGTGTACAGGTATGGCAAAGAATAAACACGTCTGACCAGTCAGCATCGCCAAAGACGTATGCTTTTGTGAACATGAGTGAGGCGCCTAAGAGCGGGGCTCGTATTTCGATGGGAGTTTTTGATGAAGCTCAGGAGGCGCGTTTAAAAGTTCGCGTTCAACTTCAGGAACATAGACAACGTTTAACGGTGGAGCACAACGGTAATAAGCAAGAACTTATCGTCCCTAAAAAAAGCGATTCCGTTTTCGAAAAGTATAAAGGTAAAGTAACGGAGATAGAGTTACAGTTTAATAAGACGGATGGGGGCAGCGGTGACGTTCAGTGGAGTTTAAAAGAGAGCTCGGGGGAAAAGTCAATAGATCATAATGCTGGAGATTGTGTCAAGGCTGAAAAGGTTGAAGGGCTTATACAGAAGACTGGGCCTCTCAAGCAGGCAGCAGACACTAATCGTGAGCTGGAACTGGGGAGAGGGGCGGCGACAGAATTTAAGGAAGATGTTTTCACTCTTGATGAAGTTTCTGTGGAGAGTATAGAGAATATCGTGAATAGCCTTAAAGAAGGTAAATTCCCTATAGATGAAGAAAAGAAAATCTTATATAAGAAATTAGAGGAAATAGCAAATGAAAATAACGGGGCTTTGAAAAAAATTAAGATTCTTAAAGTGAATCCTGCCTGGTTGAATAAGTTGATGTCCCCGGAGCTGAAAATTAAGAAAGATGAGCCATTCAATTGTAGAACTACCTTTCTTTATGCAGAAGGAGTGTATTTTTCAGATAGGTCCTCAGGGGATGATAATCCTTATAAGGTTCATGTAGATTTCGCTAATAAGTGCTTAGGTGGTGGGTGGAAAAATGATAGATCTATCGCTCAAGAAGAGGTTGCTTTTTTGGAGAATGAGGGTCTGACGAGTGTTGCAAAATATTGCGAGGAAAGAGAAATATATTTGCGTCCTGTGGCGGATTCTGAGCCAGCTGTTAATAAAGAACATAATCCTAATCCTCTGCTTATTGAGGGGGCGAGGCGAATAGCTAGTTTTAATACAGAGACAAAGTCGTTAAAGCCAACCAACCATAAAGAGACAGTCAATTGGCTTGCGATGGCTGCGCCAGATTTGAGAG
>JARRRL010000012.1:0-17126 GCA_037380725.1 Gammaproteobacteria bacterium
CAGAGCAGCGGTCAATGTCGTCTTTCCGTGGTCCACATGACCAATCGTACCCACGTTTACGTGCGGCTTCTTACGTTCAAATTTCTCTTTTGCCATGATTCATTACCCCATTTAGCCTATCAAGCATCACTGAAACTTTGGTTTCGAGAAAACACATTAAAAAGTTTATTTTTTCATTACCGACTCAGCAATATTCTGCGGTGCTTCCGAGTATTTCAAAAACTCCATAGAGAAAGTTGCTCGCCCTTGAGACATAGATCGCAGATCGGTCGCATAGCCAAACATTTCAGCCAACGGCACCTCTGCACGAATCACTTTCCCCGATACCGTGTCTTCCATACCCTGCAAAATACCTCGACGACGGTTCAAGTCACCCATGACATCACCCATGTATTCCTCTGGGGTCACCGCCTCAACCTTCATCGTCGGCTCTAGCAAAACAGGCTTTGCATCCAAAACACCTTTTTTGGTCGCCAACATGCCCGCCATACGGAACGCATTCTCATTTGAGTCAACTTCATGATAGGAACCATCAAACAGGGTCGCCTTCACACCCAGCACAGGATATCCAGCCAATACACCCACCGCTAACTGCTGCTCGATTCCTTTCTGGATGGCATTAAAATATTCCTTCGGTACTACACCACCGTGCACTTCTTCTGCAAAGACGAATTCTTCATTCTCGCCCAGAGGTTCGAGGCGTATTTTGACATGACCATATTGTCCACGACCACCCGTTTGCTTAACGTATTTTCCTTCAACCTCAACACTTTGGCGAATCGTTTCTCGATAAGCAACTTGCGGTTTACCAATATTGGCCTCTACCTTAAACTCACGCCGCATCCGATCAACAATAATATCGAGGTGAAGCTCACCCATACCTGAGATAATCGTTTGGCCTGACTCTTCATCCGTCCGCACTCGAAACGAGGGGTCCTCTTGAGCTAAACGCGACAGGGCCAACGACATTTTTTCTTGATCGGCTTTCGATTTCGGCTCAACAGCCACCGAAATCACCGGCTCAGGAAACTCCATGCGCTCAAGCGTAATTACATTATCTTTATCGCACAGCGTATCCCCTGTCGTCACGTCTTTGAGACCGACTGCCGCCGCAATATCCCCCGCTCGAACTTCTTTAATTTCCTCGCGTGAATTCGCGTGCATTTGTAAGATGCGCCCAATACGCTCACGCTTACTCTTAACGGGATTGTATACCGTATCTCCCGAATTCAACACGCCAGAATAAACACGGAAAAACGTCAAATTACCCACAAACGGATCCGTTGCAATTTTAAACGCCAACGCGGAAAACGCTTCCTCGTCTGAAGATCGACGCTCACCTTCTGATTCACCATCCTCAAGCACGCCACGAATCGCTTCCACTTCATCTGGAGCCGGCAAGTATTCAATAACGGCATCCAAAACAGCCTGAACACCTTTGTTTTTAAAAGCTGAACCACACAACGCGACCACAATCTCATTATTCAGAACCTGTTGACGCAATCCCGCCTTGATCTCTTCTTGCGTCAACTGACCCGAATCCAGATATTTTTCCATCAACTCTTCACTGCTTTCTGCAGCCGATTCAACCATCGCTTCATGCAGGCGTTCACACTCGCTTTGCAACTCTGCAGGAATGTCCTTGTACTCGAAGGTGGTCCCCATATCAGACTCATTCCAATAAATCGACTTCATCTTGATGAGGTCAACCACACCTTTAAATTCATCCTCCGAACCAATATTTAATTGTATCGGAACGACTTTAGCGCCCAAGCGCGTACGAACCTGATCCACAACACGCAGAAAATCGGCGCCTGCTCGGTCCATTTTGTTTACGAAAACAATACGGGGAACGCGGTATTTATTCGCTTGACGCCATACCGTTTCTGACTGCGGCTCTACACCGGATGTCCCACAAAACACCACCACAGCACCATCCAGCACACGCAAAGATCGCTCCACCTCAATGGTGAAATCAACGTGTCCTGGTGTATCAATTATATTTATGCGGTGCAAATCAAACTGCTGTGCCATACCCTGCCAAAAACACGTCGTCGCAGCAGAAGTGATCGTAATGCCTCGCTCTTGCTCTTGTTCCATCCAATCCATTGTTGCCGCACCATCGTGAACTTCTCCGATTTTGTGCGAAACACCGGTATAGAAAAGGACGCGCTCAGTAGTCGTGGTTTTACCTGCATCCACGTGTGCACAAATACCAATATTGCGATATCTCTTTAAGGGAGTTTTACGAGCCACGTCTCAGTTCCTCAGCTTCTACTAAAGTATGGATATTCTGGGTAGGGACATTCCACCACGTTGATATACAGCAGCACGCGGCGAGATTCCCGGACTTTCAGGGAGGCTACAGCCTGAGTCAGCACTAAAAATTAACACGCAACCCAAAAGAAAACGCTTTATTTGCCTCCGCCATGCGCAACACTTCATCCAGTTTTTTCATTGCTGCGCCTTTGTTTTGTAGGGCGTCTAAAATTTCAGCGGCCAAACGTTTTGCCATCGTCTTTTCTCGGCGCTTACGCGCAGCTTCCACGAGCCACTTCATGGCTAATGCCATGCGGCGTCTTTCGGGAACCTCAACGGGTACCTGATAGGTCGCACCACCCACACGGCGACTAACAACTTCAACAACTGGCATCAGACCTTTAATTGCTTTTTCAAATAACTCTAATGCGTTCTTTCCATTACCCGCTATTTCATCAAGCGCGCCATATACAATTTTTTCAGCGATCGATTTTTCGCCATGGACCATGACGTGATTCATGAATTTCGTCAGTAACTCACTGTTAAACTTAGGATCCGGCGAAACTTTAGGCTTAGTGACAACGCGTCTTCTTGGCATCTTTAGCAAATCCTCAAATAATTAACATTAGGCAGTCGGCGACCTAATCAACAAAACAAAAAATTACAAAAAATGACCACAGCGCGAGGTTTAGTGACCTCTACTACATTACAGCATCAGTTCTTGCAAAACGAACGGCACCAACTTTGTTCTAAAAACGTTCTAAAAACGTTCTAAAAACGCGGCCACGCTCAATCAACCTCAATCGCTTTGAACGATCAACTCTTAGGCCGCTTTGCACCGTATTTAGAACGGCTACACTTCCGATCATTCACACCTGCCGTGTCTAAGGTGCCTCGAATCGTATGGTAACGCACGCCGGGCAAATCTCTCACACGACCACCTCGAATGAGCACAACACTGTGTTCTTGCAGATTGTGGCCTTCACCAGGTATGTATGAAGATACCTCATATCCACTCGTCAAACGGACACGGCACACTTTTCGAAGCGCCGAATTCGGTTTCTTAGGTGTGGTGGTGTAAACGCGTGTACACACACCACGACGCTGCGGACAACTCTGAAGCGCAGGCACTCCGCTCTTCTTCACTGTCTTTTTCCGCGGCTTGCGCACTAACTGATTAATCGTAGCCATGGCCTATATTCATCTCCTAACAACCTTGCATGCGGCAGCGCCAAAGCACTGCCAAACAAAAACCGACTAAATTAGCCGCGCGATTTTATCTGCGGCCACCTAAAAAGTCAAACTGCTCGACAAAAAAGCGTACATTTGGCGAGCAAAAGCATCGGATACCAGAAACCTTAGTTCTTATCCGCATTCAATGCTTCACTGAGTGCCAACTCAGCCTCCTCCGCCGTAGGCTTACTGATAGCGTCATCAGCAGAGTCTTTGCGCCGCTGATTCCGCCGATCTGTATGATACGCAAAACCAGTCCCCGCAGGAATCAATCGACCCACAACAACATTCTCCTTCAGACCACGCAGATCATCACTGCGTCCTGTAACAGCCGCTTCCGTCAACACGCGTGTTGTTTCTTGGAAAGAAGCTGCCGAAATAAAAGAATCCGTCGACAGCGATGCTTTCGTGATACCCAATAACAATCGCTCAAATTTGGCAGAAAACTTTTCTTCACTTGCCAAATTCTCGTTCTCGGTGATCACGCGAGCAAACTCAACTTGTTCGCCTTTAATGAAAGAACTGTCTCCAACTTCAAGAATTTCGACCTTACGTAACATCTGCCGAATGATGACTTCAATGTGCTTATCGTTAATTCCTACACCCTGAAGACGATAGACATCCTGCACTTCGTTAACCAGATAATTCGCGACGGCACTCACACCTTTCAGGCGCAAAATATCATGCGGATTTGATGGTCCATCTGATATCACTTCACCCCTTTCCACGCGTTCACCTTCAAACACGTGCAAATGACGCCATTTCGGAATCAATTCTTCGTAGGCATCCGATCCATCCGTCGGTGTAATCACCAGACGGCGCTTTCCTTTCGTTTCTTTACCAAAGCTGACAACACCAGAAATTTCCGCCAAAATTTCCGCTTCCTTCGGACGTCGCGCCTCAAACAAATCAGCCACACGCGGCAAACCTCCCGTGATGTCGCGCGTTTTGGAAGACTCTTGCGGAATACGCGCAATAACATCACCCACGTGAATCTCTGCGCCGTTCTCCATCGTTGTGATCGCGTTCACGGGCAAGAAATACTGAGCCGGTGCATCGGTACTGCCTACGGTCACCGGTTTACCGGCTTCATTAACCAAACGAATCACTGGACGTAGGTCTTTACCTGCCGCCGGGCGATCCTTCGCATCCAGCACTTGCACGTGACTCAAACCCGTCAGCTCATCCGTCTGACGCTTAACACAGATCCCGTTTTCAAAATCAGAAAGCTGAACACGACCTTCTACTTCCGAAATAATGGGGTGCGTATGTGGATCCCAAGTCGCAACCAACTGCCCCGGCGCCACGACATCACCACTCTTAGCGCTAATCACAGCACCATAAGGTAACTTATACCGCTCTCGCTCTCGACCCCGATCATCCGCAACCGCTAATTCACCTGAACGCGACACCGCAACGAGATTACCATTGCTTCGCTGCACCGTCTTAACGTTAATTAAGCGGACATTACCGCCCCCTTTCACCTCAATACTGGAAATAGCGGAACTTCGAGAGGCCGCACCACCGATGTGAAATGTACGCATGGTAAGCTGAGTACCAGGCTCACCAATCGATTGCGCAGCAATAACACCAACCGCTTCACCAATATTAACCTGATGCCCTCGCGCTAAATCTCGTCCATAGCACATTTGGCAAACACCAAACTTAGTTTCGCAGGTGATGGGCGATCGACACAGAATCTCATCAATCCCAATTGCCTCTAATTTGCCAATCCAAAACTCATCAAGCAGCGTCCCTTCCGGCACCGCAACCTCGGTATCACTACCTGGCATCAAGACCTCACGCGCCACAACGCGGCCCAGTACCCGCTCACCCAGCGGTTCCACAATATCACCACCTTCGATCAAAGGTTTCATTAACAAACCTTCTCTCGTGTGGCAATCCGGCTCCGTCACCACCAAATCTTGCGCCACATCAACCAATCGCCGCGTCAAATATCCCGAGTTGGCCGTCTTCAATGCGGTGTCAGCCAACCCTTTCCGTGCGCCGTGGGAGGAAATGAAATACTGCATTACCGTCAACCCTTCACGAAAGTTAGCGGTAATCGGTGTCTCAATGATTGAACCATCCGGTTTAGCCATCAAACCCCGCATTCCAGCAAGCTGTCGAATTTGAGCAGCAGAACCCCGAGCACCCGAATCGGCCATCATATAAATCGAGTTAAACGAAGTCTGCTGAACGACTTTACCCGATCGATCCACAACATCTTCGTACTTCAGGTTATCCATCATCGCTTTTGCGATTTGGTCATTTGTTCGTGACCAGATATCCACGACCTTATTGTATCGCTCACCCTGCGTCACCAAACCCGAAGAAAACTGATCCTCTATTTCTCGAACTTCTTGCTCAGCTCCCTCAATGATTTTCACCTTGGAGGAAGGAATCTCCATGTCATCGATACCCACCGAAGACCCAGAAACAGTGGCTTGTCGAAATCCCAAGTACATCAGTTGATCAGCAAACACCACCGTTGCTTTCAAGCCCAATGTTCGATAACACCGATTAATGAGTTTTGAAATGGCTTTCTTCGTCATGGCCTGATTCACGTTATCAAACGGCAAACCAGCGGGCACAATCTCCCACAACAAAACACGGCCTACGGTTGTATCCGCCAAAAACCGATGGTTCTCACTTTCACCGGTTTCTGGATCAATGCGCACCTCAGTAATATAAAGCTTGATTCGTGTGTGTATGGTGACCGCATCATTCGCCAAGGCGCGCTGGACTTCCGCCTCATCAGCAAAGATCATTCCTTCACCCGGCGCATTCACGCGTTCACGCGTCACGTAATAAAGCCCCAACACCACATCCTGCGAAGGCACGATGATGGGTTCACCATTTGCCGGCGAAAGAATATTATTGGAGGACATCATTAGAGCGCGCGATTCCAACTGGGCTTCCAGAGTCAAGGGCACATGAACCGCCATCTGGTCACCATCAAAATCCGCGTTGTAAGCCGCGCACACCAAAGGATGCAACTGAATGGCTTTACCTTCGATCAAGACGGGCTCAAAAGCCTGAATGCCTAAACGGTGCAAGGTCGGCGCTCGGTTCAATAAAACCGGATGCTCTCGAATCACCTCAGCTAGAATATCCCAGACTTCAGGTGTTTCACGCTCAACCATTTTTTTAGCGGCTTTAATGGTTGTGGCCAAGCCGCGCAACTCAAGTTTTGAAAATATAAACGGCTTAAACAGCTCAAGCGCCATTTTCTTCGGCAAACCACACTGATGCAATTTCAGTGTTGGCCCCACCACAATAACGCTCCGACCGGAGTAATCAACACGCTTACCCAATAAGTTTTGGCGAAACCGTCCTTGTTTACCTTTGATCATATCCGCCAAAGATTTAAGGGGTCGCTTATTGGAACCCGTAATAGCTCGACCACGCCGTCCATTATCCAGCAACGCATCCACCGACTCCTGCAACATGCGTTTTTCATTCCGCACAATGATATCGGGCGCGTTCAGATCCAGCAGTCGCTTCAGACGATTATTACGGTTGATCACACGGCGATACAGGTCATTCAGATCTGAAGTCGCAAATCGCCCGCCATCCAAAGGCACCAATGGACGCAAATCCGGCGGCAATACGGGCAACACCGTCAGAATCATCCACTCAGGGTTATTCTTGGAATCCGCAAAAGCTTCCAATAACTTCAATCTTTTGGTGAGTTTTTTAACTTTGGTTTCTGAACTCGTGTCGCGCAATTCATCGCGCACCACTTCCACTTCGGATTTGATGTCCAAATCGCGCAACAACATCTGGACGGCTTCAGCCCCCATTCGCGCATCAAACTCATCACCAAACTCTTCCAAAGCTTCATAATACTGCTCGTCTGTCAGCAACTTTCCTTTTTCCAGCGTTGTCAATCCCGGATCAACCACAACAAACGATTCAAAATACAATATGCGCTCTATGTCTCGAAGCGGCAAATCGAGCAACAAACCAATCCGCGACGGCAACGACTTTAAAAACCAAATGTGCGCCACAGGACAGGCCAGTTCAATATGACCCATGCGATCACGACGCACCTTGGCCACGGTCACTTCCACACCACATTTTTCGCAAATAACACCACGGTGCTTCATGCGTTTATATTTGCCGCACAAACACTCGTAGTCTTTTACCGGCCCAAAAATCTTGGCACAAAATAGGCCTTCTCGCTCTGGCTTAAACGTTCGATAATTTATGGTTTCGGGTTTTTTGACCTCACCATAGGACCATGAACGAATCGTCTCAGGCGACGCAAGCCCAATCACGATCGCGTCGAAGTCATCAATCGTGGTTTGGGCTTTCAGTAGATTCAAAAGATCTTTCACGTGTTCCCCTCCAGGGCGGGATCAAAAAATGTCAGCCGCACTCGCGGCACGCTTCAACCTCTTTATTTTCTGGGTATTTCCCCCAGCACGACGCTCTCAACCATTCCAGCGACGGACAGATAAAGAAGTCCTACAGAGCACCATGTGAAATTGCAAATCTATTCGGTCTCAAGCTCAATGTTGATGCCCAACGAACGGATCTCCTTAATCAAAACATTAAAAGATTCTGGCATACCCGCATCCATACGATGATCTCCATCAACAATGTTTTTATAAATCCGAGTGCGTCCGTTAACGTCATCCGATTTGACCGTGAGCATTTCTTGTAAGGTATACGCCGCGCCATACGCTTCCAGCGCCCACACTTCCATTTCACCAAAGCGTTGACCACCAAACTGGGCTTTACCACCCAATGGTTGCTGAGTCACCAAACTGTACGACCCCGTTGAACGCGCATGCATCTTGTCATCAACAAGGTGATTCAATTTGAGCATATACATGTACCCAACGGTTACCTGACAATCGAAGGGCAATCCCGTTCGCCCATCGTAAAGTGTTAACTGCCCATTTAAGGGTAAATCAGCCAAACGGAGCATTTCCCGTATTTCAGCTTCCTGACATCCCGTAAACACCGGAGATCCCATGGGCACACCTTTGCGCAAGTTTTGAGCCAATTCTAGAATTTCATGATCATCAAAACTGCTGACATCCACTTCAGTGGCGGCTTTTTCACTGTTGTAAATTTGGCTCAAAAATGTTCGCACATCTTCCAGGCTACGCTTCGCATCCAACATGCGCCCAATCTTTTCACCCAAACCTTTCGCCGCAAAGCCCAAATGCGTTTCAAGAATTTGTCCCACGTTCATACGTGATGGAACGCCCAGCGGGTTCAATACGATATCAACAGGTACACCTTCTTCGTCAAAAGGCATGTCTTCTTCTGGCATAATGACCGATATAACACCTTTATTTCCGTGTCGACCCGCCATTTTATCGCCTGGCTGAATGCGTCGTTTAATCGCTAAATGCACCTTAACGATTTTCAGCACACCATGAGCCAAATCATCACCACCAGTGATTTTGCCTTTCTTATCCTCAAAGCGTCTCTCTTGCTCTTCTTTGTGTAGTTCCAGTGTTTTACGGCTACTCTCCAATAGCTGTGTGACCGCTTCATCTTCCACACGAATTTCAAACCATTGATCACTGGGCACCTGACGCAAAGCGTCTTCGGTAATAACGCCGCCCGCCAGGAAGCCAGCCCCACCCAGCGCTTTTAATCCAACCAGAGCTGTTTCCAAACGTTTGTATGTTGCCTCTTCAATAATACGAAATTCATCACGTAAGTCTTGACGAATCCGATCAAGCTGCGACTTCTCAATGGCCAAAGCACGTTGATCTTTCTCCACACCATCACGCGTGAACACTTGGACATCGATAACCGTACCATTGACGCCAGAAGGTACGCGCAACGAGGTGTCCTTCACATCCGATGCTTTTTCTCCAAAGATCGCTCGCAATAATTTTTCTTCTGGCGTCAATTGCGTCTCACCTTTCGGTGTGACTTTTCCCACCAAAATATCACCTGCCGTGACTTCCGCCCCAATGTAGACGATGCCAGAATCATCCAACTTAGCCAGTGCGGATTCACCCACATTTGGAATATCTGCAGAAATTTCCTCAGAACCCAACTTGGTGTCACGCGCTATACAGGTCAACTCTTGAATATGAATTGTCGTAAAGCGATCCTCACGAACCACCTTTTCCGAAATCAAAATCGAGTCTTCAAAGTTGTAGCCATTCCACGGCATAAAAGCGACGCGCATGTTCTGACCCAAAGCCAATTCACCCAGATCCACCGACGGACCATCAGCCAGCACATCGCCTCGAGCACCCTTGTCCCCCACTTTTACGAGGGGCTTTTGATTAATACACGTGTTTTGATTAGAGCGGGTATACTTCGTCAACTTATAGATATCAACGCCGGCATCACCACTTGCCACTTCCGCATTATCTACTCGAACGACAATTCGGCTCGCATCAACACTGTCAACCATTCCCCCACGCCGCGCCACCGCGCACACTCCCGAGTCGCGCGCCACATGGCGCTCCATACCCGTTCCAACCAGCGGTTTTTCTGAAATCAAAGTGGGTACCGCCTGGCGTTGCATGTTTGATCCCATTAATGCTCGGTTAGCATCATCATGTTCTAAAAACGGAATCAAAGACGCGGCTACCGACACCACTTGCCGTGATGACACATCCATATACTGCACTCGGTCAGCCTGCATCACGGTGAACTCATTGCGATAACGCACAGGGACTAAATCATCCACCAGCTTACCGTCTTTACTGCGTTCGGCGTTCGCTTGCGCAATCACATACTCGCCTTCTTCAATCGCCGATAAATACTCGATTTCATCCGTAATTACCCCTTCTTTTACTTTGCGATAGGGGCTCTCCAAAAAACCATACTCATTTGTACGAGCAAAAGAAGCTAAGGAGTTGATCAAACCAATATTCGGACCTTCTGGTGTTTCAATAGGACACACTCGCCCATAGTGCGTGGCGTGCACATCACGCACCTCAAAGCCTGCACGTTCACGCGTTAAACCACCCGGGCCCAATGCTGAAACACGACGCTTGTGCGTCACCTCAGACAAGGGGTTATTTTGATCCATAAATTGAGACAATTGGCTGGAACCAAAAAACTCTTTGATTGCCGCCGCCACAGGTTTAGCGTTAATCAAGTCTTGCGGCATCAAACCTTCCGTTTCCGCCAGGCTTAAACGCTCTTTAACTGCACGTTCGACTCGCACCAAGCCCACACGGAACTGGTTTTCAGCCATCTCACCCACCGAACGAACTCGGCGGTTGCCCAAGTGATCAATATCATCAACAAAGCCGCGACCATTGCGAATATTAATCAAGGTCTTCAACACATCAACAATATCTTCTCGCGATAGAATACTTTCGCCCGTCGACTCAGACCGTCCCAAACGTCGATTAAACTTCATTCGACCAACAACAGATAGATCGTAACGTTCAGGTGTAAAAAACAAGTTTTTGAACAGCGTTTCAGCTGCTTCTTTAGTGGGTGGTTCTCCAGGACGCATCATGCGATAAATTTCAACCAGCGCTTCAATTTCCGTTGAAGTGGTGTCAACACGAAGCGTGTCCGAAATGAACGATCCACGATCCAACTCATTGGTGAACAAGGTCTCAACCGTTTCCACACCCGAGGTAGATATGAATTTATCAATTAACTCTTGGGTGATTTCAATATTACAGTCACACAGCATTTCACCCGTCGAGACGTCAATCACTGGCTTAGCGGTAATCCGACCTAAAAGATACTCACTCGAAACATCTAAAAACTGCTGATTCGCGGCTTCAAGTTGCTTGATGTGTCGAGCGGTAACACGTCGCCCCTTAGGAACGATCACCTGATCGCCCACCGTAATGTCAAAGGCAGCAGCTTCACCACGCAGTCGCTCTGCAATGAGCTTTAAGCAAAACGGTTTTTCGGCGCTAGAAGATTCATCCGGGTTCTTAACGAATAAGTTCGTTTCGTAGAACATATCCAAGATTTCTTGATTAGTGTATCCAACGGCACGCAACAAAATCGTCGCCGGCAACTTTCGCCGTCGATCCACTCGAACAAAAACCAAATCTTTCGCATCGAACTCGAAATCCAACCATGAGCCACGATAGGGGATAACGCGAGCTGAAAATAACAGCTTACCCGATGAATGTGTTTTACCTCGATCGTGATCAAAGAACACACCCGGTGATCGGTGCAACTGTGACACCACAACACGCTCAGTCCCATTCACCACAAAGGTGCCCGTTTCCGTCATCAACGGCACTTCACCCATGTACACTTCTTGTTCTTTGATATCTTTAATAGCTTTTGAAGGGGATTCTTTATCAAAAAGAATCAATCGAATCCGAACACGAAGTGGCGCCGCATAGGTCAAACCGCGCATTTGACACTCCGCCACATCAAAGGGCGGACGCCCCAAGGTATAATCAACAAATTCCAAAGCCGCATTGCCAGAGTAACTCACAATGGGAAATACAGATTTAAATGCAGCCTGTAATCCCGTATCCTGTCGCGCATCAGGCGCACGATCCGACTGCAAAAAACCAAGATAAGAATCCAACTGAATGGCCAGCAGATAGGGCACTTCCATGGCATCCGGCAGTTTGCCAAAGTCCTTGCGAATCCGTTTCTTCTCAATGAAAGAGTAGGCCATACTTATTCCTCAACTTTATCTGGAGTAGCACAACAGCTTGATCTACAAAGTATCAGCTCGTTGCTACGGATAATACCTGGTGCTCTCCGGGTCAGCATCGCCACCACACATGACACTGATCTTTACCAACCCGCATGAGCAATTTTGAAATCCACTCGTTTGGTCACTGATCATGAACTAAAGGCAAGGGTTGCGTTTCAGTGCATCAAGGCTTGCCTCTCTGTCGTTTGCGCTCAGTCCCCTCGCCCCAACAGTACCCTCGATTGCAACGCTCTATCTTTCTTTCTGCCTGCTTTTTGCCTAATCTGCGCGCCTTTCTGCGGAATATTCACGTTTTCCTATGAAAACATTCACGCAACCGAAAAACGGCCGTCGGTTCCCCACCTTCAGCCATCACAACCATTTAAAAATACAAACATTTCCGTACCAACGTGTATCAGCGATCTGCTGCAGCTCGATCCGTGACATTTTTCGTCTCCGCATACTTCTTACTTAATATCCCCAGCGGTAGACGGCTCAACTTTGAAACAGCAGGTTTTAGAAAGTCAGCAACAACCCAAAACGTGCCGTGCCTAGAATCTTAACGTGACAGCAGAAATCAAAAGCAGGGTCACTTAGAACGCGCAACCCTGCTCTTCAGCTGACTTAACTTTCGTCAACCCCAGTGGAAAAAAATGCTCACTTAATTTCGACTTGCGCACCACCTTCTTCAAGCTGCTTCTTAAGGCCTTCAGCTTCTTCCTTGCTCACAGCTTCTTTAATTGCCGATGGCGCACTTTCTACCAGTTCTTTAGCTTCTTTCAAACCAAGACCTGTGACAGCACGAATCACTTTAATAACACCTACTTTGTTGTCACCAAAAGATTTTAGAATAACATCAAATTCGGTTTGCTCTTCAGCTGCCGCACCCGCACCACCATCAGCAGCTGGCGCAGCCACGGCAACAGCTGCGGCTGCTGTAACACCAAACTTTTCTTCCATCATTGATATCAATTCAACAACATCCATAACAGACATTTCAGCAATTGCATTCAAAATATCTTCTTTAGCCAACGACATGTTATTTATCTCCAGAATGTGATAAGTAGTTCAATTTTCATAAAAATGCAAAATAAAAGGCTTTTTCGGTTAACCGTTGGCCTCTTTTTGGTCTTTTATTGCCGCTACAGTACGCACTAATTTGCCAGGCACTTCGTTGAGGATTCTCACCAACTTTGTTGCCGGCGCCAGCATAACCTGCATCAAGATTGCCAAAGCTTGATCTCGCGTTGGCAATTTAGCCAGAACATCAATGTCTGCTGGTTCATAGGCCTTACCACCCACAGCCAGAGCACGGACCTTCAGATTGCTATGCGTTTTAGAAAAATCTTTGAACAGTCGAGCAGCAGCACCCGGATCATCCAAAGATAAACCCACTAAAGTCGGCCCAACAAGCGCATCGTGCAAACACTCAAACTCAGTATCGACAACCGCTCTGCGCACCAAGGTATTACGAACAACCTTTGCGTACACCCCTTGCTCACGCGCCAACTTTCTCAGCTCGGTCATTTCTTCAACCGTCAAGCCGCGATAGTCTGCGATCACAGCGGATAGTGCTACTGAGGCTTGCTCATGCACCGCAGCAACGATAGCTTCTTTATCTCCAAGCTTTAACGCCACTTGCATATCCTCGCGTTAGTTACAAACAAGGAAGGAGGGCACCCTCACTTCCCACCCAGAAAACGCAAAACGGAAGCCTGCCAAATACTTCAGGCTATTGATCCGTTTACTGCGCCTACGCAGGTTATTAAGTCGCCTATTTATCTGCACACTCACCAATTACTTGAGCGTGTTACACGTCCGATCATAGACTTCCCCTGCGGTCTTCGACACCGTAATCCGAGTTTGCACCACAGCGGATCACTCCACCAGCTAGCACTCACTGTTTATGTCACGGTTTCAAAATTTGCTCGCCAATCAATTTGCTCGCCAATCAATGACAACACAGCTTCACGCGAAGCGTTATGTAATTGAAGCACTACTTAACATTTAATGTTGCCAAATCAACCACCACACCAGGGCCCATGGTTGAAGATAACGTTAATTTTCTCAAGTAAGCGCCTTTGGAAGAAGCTGGCTTGAGCTTTTTCAACTCGACCAAAAAATGCTCTATATTTTCTTTAATTTGCTCCGGCTGAAAACCAACCTTTCCGACCGAACAATGTATAATGCCTGCTTTATCTGTTCGGAAGCGCACTTGACCAGATTTTGCATTTTTAACTGCACTGGCCACATCGGGTGTAACCGTTCCCGTTTTTGGGTTTGGCATCAAACCACGTGGTCCTAAAATCTGCCCTAAACGTCCGAGTAACCGCATCGCATCCGGGCTAGCTACCACCACATCAAAATCAAGCTGACCGGCTTTCACTTCTTCAGCCAAATCTTCGTATCCCACTTTATCAGCCCCTGCAGCCAGCGCTTCATCAGCTTTTTCGCCTTGAGCAAACACCGCAACACGAACTGTTTTTCCCGTACCGTGAGGTAGAACACTTGCACCACGAACCACTTGATCAGACTTACGCGGGTCAACCCCTAAGTTCACTGCAATATCAATGGATTCAGTAAATTTTGCCTTGGCTAAACCCATGACGAGAGGCGTCGCTTCCTCGATAGGATATGCTTTACCTGGCTCAACTTTTTCAGCAATCTCTTTCTGCTTTTTGGTCAACTTAGCCATCAAACACTCCCCTCAACATCCAATCCCATACTGCGCGCAGATCCTGCTATCGTACGTACTGCTGCATCCAGGTCAGCAGCGGTCAAATCTGGCATCTTCATTGTGGCAACTTTTTCCAGTTGGGCTCGATTGACCACACCCACTTTTTGGGTATTGGGATTACTGGAGCCTTTTGGAATTCCAACTTCTTTCCGAAGCAGAACGCTGGCAGGTGGTGTTTTCAGAATAAAGGTAAAACTACGATCATTGTAAACCGTAATAACCACAGGTATGGGTAAGCCTGGCTCCAATTGCTGAGTCTGGGCATTAAATGCCTTGCAGAACTCCATGATATTCAAGCCATGCTGCCCCAGGGCAGGACCAACAGGCGGGCTCGGATTTGCTTTACCAGCAGCCACCTGTAGCTTAATGTACGCGACAACTTTCTTCGCCATCTGAATCCTCCAAGCGGGTTCAAACGCGCACTCTCACAGAATCTAAATAAAAATCAGATAGTTATACTGCTTAGAGCGCGCTCCCCAGTTAACACTTTAAATATCAAACTCTCAATTCTCTAGCGCCACCAAATCTGCTTGACTTTATCTAAGCTCGATACCAGTGAGTACAGAGATGTAGAGCTATGTAAAAAATAAACTCGAAAAACTGCTTGTTTACTCGCACTGCTTCACAGCCCAGCAACTTTGGACATACCACCCAGGGTGCGGTACAATCTGCTTACTGAGGTATTAAGTAGCCAGGTATAGACCATCCTTGCCATATATTCAGCCGAGCGGCGCATTATACACTTTTTCTCGCCAAACTGAAACGAAGATCGCACAGAGAAAAACGAACTTTCTCACGGTGCTTAGTTTATGTGGTTTTCTCAACCTGACCAAACTCAAGCTCAACCGGTGTTGATCGCCCAAAAATGAGAACAGCAACCTGAAGCCTGCTCTTCTCATAATTCACCTCTTCAACAACACCATTAAAATCCGCAAATGGACCATCATTAACACGGACCACTTCACCAGGCTCAAACAAGGTTTTTGGCTTCGGTCTCTCGGTGCTGTCTTCAATTCGATTTAAAATCTGCTCGGCCTCTCGGTCACTGATCGGCGCAGGCTTATCCGCCGTTCCACCAATAAATCCAAGTACCTTTGGACTCTCTTTAACCAAATGCCACGTTTCATCGTCCATTTCCATATGAACCAGCACATATCCTGGAAAAAATTTCCGCTGGCTTTTCCGCTTCTGGCCTGAACGCATCTCCACTACTTCTTCTGTAGGAACCAATATTTCGCCGAAACGATCCTCCACACCCAGAAGCTTAATGCGCTCTACCAGCGAGCGTTTAACATGGTTTTCATAACCCGAGTAAGCTTGAACCACATACCAGCGTTTGGCCATGAACCACAAATCTCCTCAAATCTTCAAACGATAAATTACTGTCGCTCGATAGCTGTTCAAATGTAGCTTAACTTCCCATCACACTGGATATAATCCAACCCAAGAGTGTATCCAAGAGCCATAAAATTAAAGCGACCACCAGCACCATTGCCACAACACCCAAGGTGGTTTGTACAGTTTCCTGCCGTGTTGGCCACACTACTTTTCGCATTTCCACGCGCGACTCTCTCAAAAGACCAACAAATTCCCGCCCTTTTATCGTAGTAGCACTAATACCCAGCGCAATCGCCACCACAACCACAACGGCTACAGCACGATACAACAGTGGCTGATCGTCATACCAGCCATTTCCCACCACAGCGCCAACCATCAACAGTAGTGTCACAAACCATTTAAAAACATCGAAAAAAGAACCTTGCGTTACCACGTCTTTTTTCTGAGTCGTTTCATTCATGATTACAAATCATCCATACTGGTCGCCGTAGCTCTGAAAAGCCCAATACCAAATCAAAAATTCGCCGATATCATAGCACACGCTCACACAACCGCAATGAGAGCTGAATATCACGCCTCTCAGAAATCACAGCACGAAAATAGCACTCGGAATAGAACCAGAGTCTAGCAACTCAGCCTCTTAGACAGCGTGCCACCCTATCTTTTCAAAGCACATTCCAACTGAACCCACGGATCAGTTGGAATAAAGGTGGCAGGCCAGGAGGGAATCGAACCCCCAACCTGCGGTTTTGGAGACCGCCGCTCTGCCAATTGAGCTACTGGCCTAATCGAAAGACAAGTACTTAATTAAAAGTATTGGAAAATCACAATAAAACAATATTCAGCTCGCCGCCAGTCTGAAATGACCCCATGCAAGCTTATTTTAATCGTGTGCGCCGGATAGCTTCTTAAAAACTCGTTACCCAGCACACACCATAA
>JARRRL010000013.1:0-20223 GCA_037380725.1 Gammaproteobacteria bacterium
GGAAACTGGGACTTGAGACAGACTCCCCCTCTGACCCTCAATCCGGCAATGGCACACCAGTAAGACATGCCGTGCTCTCGGAAGGCGCGCTCAAGGCCCTCCCAATAGTCCTGAGTGGCAAATTGAGAATCCAGATAGATGAACCGAGCTGTATAGAGAAATATTGTGTGAGGCGTGTCATGTGGGGCTTCTTTGAACGACTGAAGTTCGCCTATCCCGGTAACACTCAGACCGGATATCTTGGCAGCTATATCTGCCGGAAATCTATGTGTGCTTTTGAGGGGAACAAGTGCGCTATTGCCATTGAAAGTCTCATTCGGACTCTCTCCACCCATATTGTCGAAAATGGCCTGATCCGGATCACCTAGCCTTTGCAGCATAACATCATCGCAAGGGAACAATTCGTTAATGAGATCGTCCTGAAATTTTTGTGTATCTTGCATTTCGTCCACGAGGACATAGGAAAAACGTTTTCTGAGTGCGCTTACAATCTCGCTATTCTCCTGGATGCACTGCTTTGCAAAGTAGTACATCTCTGAGTAAAAAAAGTATCCCCGGTCAATGCGCTCATGAAATACTTCAATAAGATTGATACGAATTAACAAGGTCGTAACTGTCACCCAGATAATTCACAGATTGAGTAATTAAAAGTCGAGCTGGAGACAAGACCTATCTGACAACGAATGCTGTTATTGAATTCGTGAAGGCTCGCTTTGAGATTGCATATATACCGAGCGGAATGAGAGACTAGTTTCATCATCATTCCTGACCTCAGCAGAGTCATCCATGATTTAGAGGATCGAGCGCTATTCCAGTGCGCGTAATTACGCGGGAATAGTAGGGTTGCTGGAGGGACCGGCAATGGTGAGCGTGAGTCAGGTATGCGTTCCCACGCAGGAGCGTGGGAACGAGAAAGCGAGCCGGTATTTCCTTCTATAAATAAGCGATTGATCAAGGTGTTTGATTTCTTCTTTTATCATAGCAATCACGTCTTCCTGGATGGCTTTCCAAGCCTGGGGCGTGAGAAATAAACCGTCGTCTTCATCCCTATCAAGCTCAAGGGTTTGATGCCGGTCTTTAACGATACCCCGAATCGTCGCCACAAGACTCAAGCTGAAAGTTTCTGTGGTCACCATAAGAGAAGAGGTGTCTTTAATGACAGAAACCAGTTTTTCAGAAATTTTATTAAAGGTGCCGCTGGCACAGATATTTATCGCAGGCTTTCCATCATCTTTGGGGTTGAGTTCGGCATTCAAGTTGTTACCCCGTCTGATTTCGTACAAGGTGCCAATGAGGGCCTCTTTCGCTTCTTGTGCAGATACGTTGGGTTCTCGCTGATTGGGATCGTTGGCCGCTAGCCAGGCCAGGGCTAAAAATGCTTTAACTTTGATCTTTGAGACTATATCTTTATACTCTAAATGCTGTGGATGCGCTATCCAATCTTGTGCGGTTGCGCGTTTGTAATCAGAGTTGACATAACCCCCGTTAAAAGCGGCATTTTCAGTCGGTAATTGTTTGATCCATCGAGAAAAATTTAAGTACGCTTCATCCAGGTCTTGGTTTGCGTTTTTTGACTCCAAGAACTTTGCGTTTTGAGAAGCGCATCTGTGTATGCTTGCGGTGTGAGTGTTTTGTGCAAAATTTAATGCTTCATTGAGCACATTTTCAGGTCTTATGTCAATCTGTATATTAAGATTGTTTCTCACGCCGACAGGTAATTGATGCCATCTGATGGCGGTATTATTAAACCAAATGTTCTCCAGATTCGGCATTTCAGATAAGAAATTTAATTCGTTGAAATTTAACTGATTATTATCGTTGCAACAAAGAGATCTAAGCGTTTTGCATGACTCTAGATTCATATGAGTGAGTTGATTATTCATGCAGCTAAGTTCTTTAAGGTTTGTGCAGGGTTCCAGGTTCAGATCGGTGAGTTGCATATCATCTAAATAGATATTTTCAAGCGCCTTGCAGGGTTCAAGATTCAATTGAGTCATTGGATTTCCGGAGCAATCCAGTGTTTGAAGGGATTCGCATGGCGCAAGGTCCAGTTCAGGTATGTTGTTTATGGAGCAATTAATTATTTTAAGGTCCTTGCAGGGTTCAAGGTCCAATTGAGATAATTGATTATTGATGCAATACAGGTAATTCAGTTTTGTGCAGGGTTTAAGGTTCAGTTGAGTTAAAGGATTAATAGAACAATTCAGAATTGTAAGCTCTTTACAGGGTTCAAGATCCAGTTGGGTAATTCTATTGTCTCCCAAGTCGATCATTTCAAGGGTTTTGCATGGTTCCAGGTTGAGTTGAGTCAGTTTGTTATTTTTGCAGTCAAGCTTTTTAAGCGCTCTACAGGGTTCAAGGTTCAGTTCAGTGAGTCTGTTCTCTCTGCAGAAAAGATTTATAAGGTCTTTGCAGGGGCTGAGGTCTAGTTGAGTCAACAGATTGTTTTTGCAATCAAGTTTCCGAAGGGTTGTGGCGAATTCAAGGTTAAGTTCAGTTAATTGATTGTTGTCACAGAAAAATATTTCAAGGTTCTTGCAATCGCTAATGTCCAGCTCGGTGAGGTGATTATTGCTGCAGGAAAGATTTTTAAGGTCTTTGCAGGATTCAAGATTAAGATGATTAAGTGTATTATCGTTGCAAAGCAGCGTTTGAAGGTCTTGGCAAAGTTCAAGGTCAAGTTGTGTGAGTCGATTATTATCGCAGAAAAGATTTTTAAGGTTTTGGTGCTGATTAAGATTCAGTCTCGGTAATAAATTATTTCTGCAATTAAGCGTTTCAAGTTTTTTGCAGGCTTCAATATTCAGTTGAGCGAGTTGATTGTTTTCGCAGGAAAGCTTTTGAAGGGTTTTTCCTTGATTAAGGTCCAGTTTCGTGAGTTGATTGTTGTTGCAATTAAGAGTTTCAAGTTTTTTGCAGGCTTCAATGTTCAGCTGAGCGAGTTGATTGTTTTCGCAGGAAAGCTCTTGAAGGGTTTCGATTTGATTAAGATTCAGTGTCGTTAACGAGTTATTTCTACAAATTAGGGATTCAAGGTCTTTGCAGGCTTCAATATTCAATTGAGTGAGTTGATTCTTTTCGCAGGAAAGCTCTATAAGGGATTCGGCTTGATTAAGATTTAGTGACGTTAGCCGGTTATTGTCACAAGAAACACATCGTAGATTTTTGCAGGCTTCAAGGTCCAGTTGAGCAAGTTGGTTGTTTTCGCAAGAAAGCTCTTGAAGCGATTCGCATTGATTAAGGTTGAGTTTATTTAATAGACCATCGCTGCAATCAAGATACATAAGGGATTCGCATTGATCAATGCTCAGTTCCTTTAGAGGGTTGTTGCTGCAATTAAGGTATATAAGGTTTTTGCAGGCTTCAAGGTTCAGTTGAGTTAATTGGTTGCCGTTGCATTCCAAGTACTTAATGGTTTTGCAATCATTAAAAATATTGGGTAAAGAGGTTAAGTTTAATTCAGATAAATCCAGAACTTCTAAGCTGTTTGTAATGCATTCTTTGATTATTTCTCCAGCTTTTATTCTGTTGGGTTTTTCAGTTTGACTGGATTCAATCCATTCGTTAAGACTATTTTCCCAGCAATTTATGTTGGCGAACAGGACGTTTTCTTGGTTTGGTTTAGAAGGCGATTTCATGTCGTCAGACGTCTGTGAAACAACAGAATGAGGCGTAAAATAGCTTATCATGCTTGTCATGCTCAGTGTGAATAATCTGATTTATAGTTATATTAAACAGTCAAAATAGATAGCGGTACGAATTATATTTTTATTACACATCGTTGTAAACTTTATGATCGATCCAAAAATGGATGGCTCGATAAGTTAGATTACTATCTGTATGATTATGCTAAAAAGGAGAGTACAAACGGGAGTTAAGAAGAGAAGGCAACACCGGACCGAATTGAAAGTCAAAGATTGCGCTAGAGGCTCACATAGGTCAAAAAACAACCAGTCAAGTCTCTAGCGAACACGCGTTAGCAGCAGTGCAAGTGGGCCAGTTAGCCAGTGGAAGAGCAAGTCTGTCAATCGCTGTACTCGGCGTAGTTGAAATTTGTGGTTACAGAAGTGGCCGATACGTTGCTTGTGGTGTCTGGATAGGTAGATTTCAGCTCATCGATCAGGGCGAAGCGCGAATCCACTAACTTGTCACTGAGGATCTTGATATTAGGGTTGTCCACCAGGAACTCTAACCCGGTGTCTCCGCGCTCAATCAGGAAGGACGAGATCGAAACCACATAATTGGCTTTCGGGTCGAGGGGAATGCCTTTGACAGTCCATTTGGCACGGCTTTTATTGACATTGGCGTGGTGTAGGAATCCACCTTTCCCTCTATTCTGTTCGCCTGCGTCCAGGGCTTTTTCTAGAATATCTCCTGGCATGCTGACCTGAGAGTAATCCCCGCCAAAAGGCAATATCCGGATCACATCGTATTGGGTCACATTGCCTGCTGGCAGAATGTCGTCAATACGAATACTGCCCGCGTTAAATAGGGACACGTCAGAGCCCGGGTAGGCTGACAAAGCGCTTTTCGCCACCAGCGAAGTCAGATGGGTATCCCCGCCACGGACACTGGCTTCCAGTCCGTCCAATGGTACGTCAGTGACAGCCACCAATTGTTCCGGTTCAAAGCCGTCCTCACGGAAAGCTTCAAAGGCTTTATTGACCCAAGCGTCCACCACTTTCTTAATGGCAGGATCCTCGTGAAAACGGGAGTCGATAATTTGCAGATGGGAATTTATTGTGAGAGATTTTGTTCGGGTATCGTAGGCGAGATTGTGAATATAGACCGAGCGTGCATTGGCATCGGCTTTCGCAATGGGGGTGAAGTGGGGGCCTCTGCGTAGGTAGGCATTTTCATGTTCATGTCCTCCGAGAATCAAATCGATTTCCGGGATTTGTTCTGCGAATTGAACATCTTTCTCCAGATCCTGATGTGTGAGCATGATCAGCACATCGACATTTTCTTTTTCCTTCAGTTGAGTCGCGGCTTTTTGCGCCGTGCTCATGGGATCATTGATCGTGATGAAGTCCTTCGCCAATGATGGCAAGGTAACCCCCACCATTCCAATTTTGATTCCTTCAACCTCAAAGACAACGGTTTCGGAGGTGTTCTTGAAGGGTAAACCAGTGGTAGCATCCAGCACGTTACTGGAAAATATTTTAAATTTGGCCTGTTTTAGGCTATCTACTAAGGCCTCTCGGCCATTGTCGAACTCATGATTACCAAATGTCATGAAGTCCCACTCCATGGCATTGAACGTTGCCACCATCTGCTTGCCGTTCAGGCGCTCACCGTTCACCTTGGCAGTGCCGATGGCTGAAGGGCTCAGCAGATCTCCTGCAAGTAGGGTATAGGTATTGGGGTTTTCGGTATTCAGTCGCTTGATCAATGTCTGCAAGCGGGCCAGTCCGCCATACTGGCCACCGTTAACGGGATTCATCTCATAGACATCATTGGCTTGTACCAGCGTGATATTCACCACCTTGGCTGAGACGGGGAACGCAAAAACAAGTGTGCAAACAAGGCACAGAATCTTATTCATCGTCATGGCACCCTCCTTGGAATGTCTTTTATGAGGTTTTATGAGCCCTTCTATAATTACTTGGCGCTTTTGCTTTCAGAGCCTCTTCGTTTGTCGGGTGCAGGCAGGAGGCTCGTTTAATGATTGAAATTAGTTATAGGTTAGGCATTATAGGTATGCAATTTTAATAAGACCCAGCTGGGGCCTGTTTGTATACAGTCTGCTAATACCTGGCACTAGGTTATCCAATGCACACATCTTTTTTGATCCACAGCAAAATGGGAGCTCAATAATTTAGAGGGATTATATAGGAAATCAGGAGAAAATGTTACTTGAACGACGGGGTGAAAATTAATCAGACGTAGGTTTATTTTCAAGTATATAATCGCTTTTGTCATCTTGCAGCGTGAAGAATTTTTCATGTCCAATCGATGAGTTGTAAGTATTCCTCAAGCATGAAAGGGATTCTTATTCGCATGTTGCCTCAGACTCGTAACCCAGGTAATAATATTCCTCCCATAGCGTTGGCTTCGATTCTGAAATTGAAAACACTATACCTTCTGTGGTTGTGCAATAATCGAAATCCAGTTTATCTAATGAATCCAATTTAAAAAAACCTATTCCAAGATTGATTGGCGATTTGCTTGAGACTTTATAAAAAGAATAGCCGCTTGCGCGGTTAGCTGCTTTTCTATCATCAAGGAGTGCGTAGCACTCATCACCCGATTTTGCTTCCTCGGTTATGGTAGCTGTACTGAAATTTTTTCCTGACTCAAACTCATACAATGTAAAGGTCTTTGGAAGTGCTATCGTTGAATTTTTGATAGCCAAACAATTGCCGTGCAGCCATCCTACATTCTCATGAATATCCACATTTTTCTTCTGTGGCAGAACAGAACATGAGATCAGAAGCCCAATCAAACCAGCAAAGATTACTATATTCATATTACCTCCCGTTGAAAGACCAATGTGGAGCATCCGTTTTCAACTTTTTTACTCCGTAGGATTCGCCAACGGAATGTAATACGGTATTAGCATTGACATTTGAAAAATAAGTGACTTGCACTGATGTACCATTTTTATTTTTTACTTTGATTGTTCCGCTCCATTTTATAGTTATGTCAATGGCTTTTTTTCGCGTACTTTTTGTGTCGCATGATTCTGTTTTGTTGGCCGTTATTGAATGTTTGCGCACGCGTAGCCAGTTGCTCTGTTTAATGTGGTAAGATTTGAAATTTTACCGTGCCACATGATTAATAATTTAGCTTAAAGGTTCAACTTTTCGTGTGGGTTTCGGATTTAAATTGCTAAAAAGAAAACCATTGACGACGTGAACACCTTGAAAGTGCCCTGGCTTGCTGTCAGGGTTTATTCAGCGGGTTTGGTTTCGATTACCGATGTGCGTGTGTGTCTGATCGCTAACCAGGCAGCTAGGTGGGGGCGCTGTTGAAGCCAATTCAATTCGCCGAGACGAAACGCCAGATAATCAAGCGCGCACACCAGTGCGATCTCCCCTAAATGAAATGTTTCATCTTGAGAGCTGTTGGTTTCAATGATCTTTTCAATATAATCAAGCGTTGTGTTAATCCCCAATTGCCATCGATTTATCCAGTGGTCCGATTGCTGTTCGCGTGGGCGTGCACGTTCCATTACCCACAAAATCGCCGAAACGGACATTTCGTCACAGAGCGATTCCAGGGACATAAGCTGTTCCAACTTTATTCCGCTTGGGCGGGTCAGGCTGGCCTTATTGTGTTCGCTTACGGCAAAATCGTCGATAAACCGGGCAATGACTGGACTGTTCACGATCAGCGTTCCGGATGCAGTGACAAGAGCAGGCACCTTGGACAGCGGGTTGATTTTTCTCAATGCATCGCTGTGTTTGAGTGGATTCAGCGTTTCAAATTGAAACGCCGATTCTAATCCAAGTTCTTTGATCAAAATAACAATTTTCCGCGCATAAGGCGAGGTGCTAGAAATGATTAATTTCACAATATTCTCCTCACGTTTGTTGTGCTCAGGCTTTACTTGCTCAGTGCTGCTCCGGCACCATACGGTGTACGGATGCGTTCAACCAATTCTATAATTTTTTGTGGTGGTGGTGCCGTTACGTGGCTGACCGCGTAAGCGACCGAAAAGTTTAATACGGCCCCAATCGCGCCAATCGACAATGGCGATATGCCCATGAACCAGTTCGCGGCGTTGTCCGGGTACCAATTTGTATCCGGTATAAAGAACCAACCCTTGTAGACAAAGATATACACCAGTGTGAAGAGTAGACCGGATAGCATGCCGGTTACCGCTCCCTTATTGTTTATGCGCGTTGAGAAGATGCCCATCATCAGGGCAGGGAACAGCGAAGCCGCAGCAAGTCCAAAGGCCAGTGCGACCGTTTGCGCCGCAAATCCAGGGGGGTTCAGTCCCAGAAAGGTTGCAACAGAAATGGCGATGGCCATTGCGATGCGCGCGATCATTAATTCACTTTTATCTGAAATTTCAGGCTTAATACAGGATTTAATCAGATCGTGGCTGATGGCGGATGAGATGGCGAGCAACAACCCAGCAGCGGTCGACAAAGCAGCCGCTAAAGCGCCAGCCGCAATCAGTGCGATAACCCAACCTGGCAGTTTTGCAATTTCAGGGTTGGCCAGCACCAGGATGTCTTTGTTCACGTCCAATTCCGACCCGTTCCAGCCACGGCTGATGGCTTCGGCTTTGAACGATTCGGACTTATCGTCGTAGAGTTGAATGCGACCGTCGCCGTTCTTATCCTCGAATTTTAACAGTCCGGTGATCTCCCAATTTTTGATCCACTCAGGACGGTGTTCGTATTCAATCGCCATTTCTTTTGGGCCATTCGGATAAATCGTATCGATCAGGTTGAGTCGAGCCATGGCACCGACCGCCGGAGCCGTTAAATAAAGCAGCGCAATAAAGGCAAGCGCCCAGCCCGCCGACCAGCGTGCATCCGATACCTTCGGAACCGTAAAGAAACGAATAATCACATGAGGCAAACCGGCTGTGCCAATCATCAGTGATAGGGTAAACAGAAACATATTCAGGGTGTTTGAGTGGTGACCGGTGTAGCTGTTGAAACCCAAGTCCATCACGACTTGATCCAGTTTTGCAAGCAATGGCATAGCAGATTGGGTGTGTTCAGAAAATAAACCTAAAGCTGGGATCGGATTACCGGTCAATTGAATTGAAATGAAAATTGCCGGAATCGTATAGGCTGTAATCAATACGCAATATTGCGCGACTTGCGTATAGGTGATTCCTTTCATCCCACCCAAAACGGCGTAAAAAAATACAATAACAGCGCCTATATACAAGCCCGTGGCATTGTCAACCTCTAAAAAGCGCGAGAAAGCAACGCCAACCCCTGTCATTTGACCAATCACGTAAGTCAAAGAGGCGACGATCAAACACAGAACGGCAACCAGGCGTGCTGTTTGACTGTAGAAACGGTCACCGATAAAGTCGGGAACGGTGTATTTGCCAAATTTTCGCAAATAAGGTGCCAGCAATAAAGCCAACAGCACGTACCCGCCTGTCCATCCCATTAGGAAGGAGGAATTGTCATAGCCAACGAAAGCAATTAATCCAGCCATGGATATGAATGAGGCCGCTGACATCCAATCTGCGCCGGTTGCCATGCCGTTCAGAATGGGAGAAACCCCGCGTCCGGCGGTATAGAAGTCCGATGTTGTATCAGCGCGCGCCCAAATGGCAATGCCAATGTACAACAAGAATGTGGCGCCAACCAGAATAAAGTTAAGTATGTATTGATCCATGGCAATTGCACTCTTGATTAAAAGTCGAATGACAGGTGTTGGGATTATTTGTTTATTTTTTATTTTTTATTTGTTCGTTCATGCCGTGCGTGTGGTCGATTTTATTCATGCGTGCGGAATAAAAGAATATAATGACAAGAAAACAGAGGATGGAACCTTGCTGAGCAAACCAAAAACCGAGGTCTGTTCCACCGAATTGTATGTCGGCCAGCAGGGGACGCAGCAAAATACCAAACCCAAAAGAGACTAAAAACCAAAAAAATAAGCTTATTTTGATCAAGCGTAGGTTGGCGGCCCAGTAGGTGGAATCCTGATTGGGGGAGGTCGTATCGTTCCGATCGCTGGTGTGGTCGTGGTGCTCTGACATGATTTAGATCCTGCTTAAAGTGAGTGCAAGCCCTGTTTAAAAAGGCTATTTGAAAAGTGCTGTTAAAAAGTGCTGTTTTAAAGATGACGCTATTATGCTGCATTGTCATCGGTGCGCCAGGTCGTCTCGGCTTCTTCACCAATTTGGGCCAAGGTGATGCCCATTTCTTCGATGGATCGCCCTGCCGTGTATTGGGGGAGCTCGCCGGCTGATGAGAATCAGCCCCGTTTGTGGGGCTGTATAGGTTTTAAGACATTTCCCGTTCGAGTCGAGCAGCGCTTCCCCACGTAAAATACCCAAACCGCGTAAGGTATTATCGATGGCGCGTATCACGGTGGGGGTGTGGCTTAAATCGTTATCGCATTCGATATGAGGGGCGAGAGGCGTCTTTTTATTATCATTGTTCATATTTGACCCTAGTGACGGTTCCATTTGTCTCGTATGATTAACAGAGTGACATTCTAGAAGATGCTTCGGCTCGCAACAATATTTATTATTCTGAACGGTTAACAAGACTTTTTGTTACAGCGTAAGTGGAGTAGGCAGATGGACCTGAGTTGAAGTGATGGCGATGCTGAAAAAAACGCTTAAGATGCCTTTTCCCATACTGCTTGCGTCCACTGCTGAGATTTGACGTCTCTTGAAATGGCTGCGTTGGCGGGACTGGTCGAAGGCAGTATTGTGATCGGGTAGTCCGCCAAAAACGTCACGTGCTGTTTGAGAATATGTTTTTTGAATAATTGAAACGCTTTTTGACCATTAAAACATATTTTATTCAGGGAAGGGTAGTCTTGCAGAAGGTCAACAATGTTGTTGGCGTATTCGGTATGGCTAACAATGCTGCTGTCTAAACTGCCTGGGCGTTCGCATTGTTTGAGCACGTCCCATAAGGCTACTTTTTTCCGATGTAATAATAACAGCTTTTCGGCATAGGGTACCTGTTTGTGTTCGCGCGTGGACAGTGCAATGGACCAAAAGAGGTTCTGTGGGTGTGCGTAGTATTTTTGTTGGCGCAGCGATTCTTTTCCTGGTGCCGAGCCCAAGACCAGTGTCGTGGCGTTCGCGTCGATAACTGGCGGAAAGCTGGCAATCAAGTTCATACCACATGCGCCTAACGTTTGATTAAAATGCATCCAATTTATATGGAACATCGTTTTGAAGTGGATAATTGGTGCTGACCTGCTCTCGGAGTAAGGATTCCAACTTATGCATTAACGGCCCACTTAGGGTAGCGTACCTGGGGGTATGATGTGAAAGACCTAAGTCTTCAATATCCGTCATCACAGCATCTGTCGTCAAATCATTTGTTGTTAAACCATTTGTCGTTAAACCATCTCCTGTTCCTGTCATCACCTTCTCTTCGTCCGTCTCACGTAAAGCCGTCGACATATTTCTACCAATAATATCTTGCTCAATGGCGCTGCGATCAAATGCCTCTGCGATGTGTTTTCCGTCTTTTAATGTTTTCGGGGTGGAATTATGGGAAAGCACCGCCAGAGCCGCTGTCAAGATTGGCGTAAACGACTGCTCATTTCGTACGTTACACGGTGAGCCCACTCGCCCCTCTGCCGGAGTACAGGTCAGGCCATCGTAAAAGTGCATCACATATTGGGCGGCAATTAATGTGGTATTGAGTTTTTCAAAATTGAGTTTATGGGCCTTGTCATAGGGGCTAGCGCTTTTTTCACCAACTGCTACTTCACCAATTGCTATTTCATCAACTGGTGTTTCACTAACTGGTGTTTTTACAAGCTGTTTTTTGACAACTTGAAAGGGATTGTGTACCTGCTCTAGCGTCGTCATCGATTTGGAATCGGCCAGCATCGCATTCAGATACGCCATGACGCCCGCTATGGATGAGTTCCCAACTTCGCCCATGCAACCATGCGAGGCAGCAGCATGGGAAGATTGATATTTTGTCAATATCAAACCAATGGTGGATCCAGCAAAAAAATCCAGTAGCGCTTTGTCGCCCAGTTTCTGAATCAACTCCTCTGTAGAAGTCGTGTTCACATCCATGCCCGTGTGTTGTGTTAAGAATGGAATGAGCACGCCGGGTAAAACCCCGGCTGATCCAATTGTCGGCCCCAGGGGAACTTGCAAGGCATTGCCCCAGCACACGCAACCCGCTGTGCTGGCAACCGCCATGCTCCCTGCAGCGGCTTGCGCGGCGAGATTGGGTAAGCGACGTTTGAACTGCGTTGTGTGATTTAGGATATTCGCACGCGCAAATATCGGTGCTTGCAATTGGTGGTCTATGTTTGGAATAGCGGTGGGTACGCGTGAGGCGTACTTGGTATTGTTAATCATTAATCGAGTGAGTGTTTTGGCGTGTTCCAGCAACGTATCTCGATCAAGATGATTGATTTGCTTCTCATAGGCAAGCCAGAATTCAGTCAAACAATTTGTGTTCATTGATTGCATGGCACGTATTAAGGAAGCGGCAGATCGAAACGCCAAATCAGATTGGTGGGGCTTGGTCGTGCCCGTATCCGGCGACGTGTTGAGCGATTGAATAATTTCATCGGACCTGAGCGCAAAACCACCACCAATCGAATAGCCTTTTAGTTCGGTAAGCTGATTATGCTGATCGTCCCAGGCGCTGAAAACGATACCATTTGGTATGGTTAACGAATGAGGTATACCGTCAACACGCAGTTCTTCATCGGGTATCCAATCGAACGACAGTTGTACCGAGCGATCGTTCGCCAGTGTCACCGTTCCCGTGTTTTCCCATTCCGTTAGGACGTGACCGTAATCGCTGTTAAAGTCATTCGGCTTAATGCCGCGCAGGGCGCAAATAACATTTAAGTGCAGGTTGTGTGGTTTCCCCGTCGCGCCTAAGGAACCATAAGCTTTGATGTGAATGCGTTCGACGTGATGTAATGATAATTGTTGAAGAAATTGTTCCGCCAATGCGGCTGGACCAATACCGTGTGAACTCGAGGAACCCCACGTGGGACGTTGCAGGGTTTTCAGTGACAACGATAAGGGTATCGCTTTGAGATTCGTAGGGGGCTCAGGTGCATTTGATTTTGCGGACGCCTCGCCGGTGGAAACGGCGAGCAACGACGCGTGACGCAAATTAGCAATGAGTTCTAAATTCGTTTTTAAGTAGCTCTTCATCATGTTTTTAGCCTGCGGCAGTGATACCGATTTCCGAGTATCATTCAATGCCTGGTGTGCTAAATTAATCATGCTGCAATATCGCATAGCGTTGTTGGTGTAGACGCTGTCATCGCTAAAAATCTGATCCGACTCAGTGAGGTCGATGGGCGAGATGCCAATGCGCTGAGCCGCGTCTTTTTCGTATCTTTTGAAATAATGAACGCCGTCTTGTCCCATAAACAATTTAAGCGCTTCCTTGTAAGCGTACAAACCTTGGGGCTGTGATCCTCCCAGGGTTCGACACAGTGCGTAACTCATGTTTGCCATGTCTAAACCGCTCAGCGGCAGTGGCAATGGGATGATCGATTGAATTTCAGCAGCGGGAATGCTTGCCTTTTGATACAGAATCTCATAAGGGTGCAATTTGAAATTGTGAATCAACGAGTCAGACATGGAACGGACCTCGTCGTAGTAATTGTGAAAAGACGCGACGGGCTCATCCATCTGTTGATGAGTTTCTCCTGTTTCATGTAGCCAGTTATGCAGATAACTCAACACCGGCTCGTGCAGAGGGGCATACACGGGTTCTGATAAAAACCGTTGCTTTGACGCATCCGCATTGGGTGCATGCGTTTGATCGGCAGTGTTGCGGGCGTCAGTGTTGCAGACAGGTTTGTCTACAGCTTCTGAAGAGAAAAAGCGAGGAGTGCTGTGTCGGTCAGGTGACTGAAGGGAAAGATAAGGATGCATTCGGAAACCTTTACTGTTCAAAGTCTGTTGATATTTTTTTGTGATAACCGTATTGGGTGTCGACTGACTGAAGGTCAACGCGAGGCTTTCAGCGCTTTCATGGCGAAGCAATCTTTTCGCCGTTCACGCTATTGAACTTTCCGTCTCGTTTACACAAAATCAACATAATTGAATAAAAAACTAAAAGGTGCCTTTTTGTTAAAGATGCTCGAAAAAGATATTTATGCACGTAAACTTGCACCAATCTGTATCAGCATAGCGGGCCAAGGCCCGCCAGAACCAAACAAGGTCCGCCAAAGCTCAATCAAAAAGGGTGTTCTGTTCCTTGGTTCCGCGAGATTTCTGATCGAAGTATAAGCTTATGCCGAGCAAGTGGCTCTCCTCTTAAATGAACTCCCTGTAAATGTACTCTCTGTAAATGTAAAGTTAGTGAAGCGCTTCGCTTTCAGGCCACATTCAGGCCAGTTGTAGCAAAGAGAAAGGGAGGATTCCTATGGATTTTAGGGGAAATGACTTTACTTCTGATGTCTAGATCGTTGATACTCACTTCTGGGTCAATGTGCAGTTGACTTGCACCCACTTGAAGGGTAAGGGTGTGCATCTTTAATGTACTTTAATAAAGAAAAGGGCGCACCATCGAACGTTCTGGCGTTGCAAATTTTGGCGTTGCAAAAGTAGGTTGTTGAAGAATTGAAGAGCAGGTTGTTGAAGAAAGGATGTTGTCATCCATTACGAATTTCCCATTCTATATTGATTGTTTTTAGATCTTTTGGAAATCATTTTTGCCTCCGTCGGCTTTTTTGTCTGTACCGTCTTCTGAAAGGCGCTCTGTTGTAAGGTACCCTTTCTGTAAAGTACTGAACTGGATTGCGGCATAATTTGTTCGAGTTATCTCCTACCTGTGATTACTTACCCATCTTGGGGACCTTGCCTTTAAGAGTGGCCTTTAGAGTGGCGTTGACTATGGAAGGGGCCGCCGCTGTGTGGCGAGATTTAATAAATTTGAAAAAAGTGCTCAAATGCTCCGGAATAGATGGCTGAGCAGAGCGACGTTTAAACGAAATTGGAATAACTGTAATTATGGCAAAATTTCCACTACACAAAGATCCGGATGCGCAATGGGAAGCGCAGCGATACGAAAAACCCATTCCCAGTCGACAATACATCAAGAATGTGTTGGAAGCTTTGGGGGAGCCGCTCAGTGAATTGGAGTTGGCGCAGGCGTTTGGTATTCATAAGGATCTACAGCAATTTGAATCCTTTCAACATCGCTTGCGTGCGATGCAGCGCGATGGACAATTGATTCAAAATCGACAAGGCGACTTGGGTCTGGTGGCAAAAATGCACTTGATTCAAGGTGTGGTGTTGGGACACCGAGACGGGTATGGCTTCGTACGCCCCGACAACGGTGAAGCTGATTTGTATCTGTCGTATCGGCAAATGCGCGCGGTCTTTGACGGAGATCGCGTGTTGGTGCGAGAAGCTGGGCAAGATCGTCGTGGTCGTCGGATGGGCTCCATTGTGGAAGTGCTCGAACGACCCACTGCCACCTTGATGGGTCGTTATTACGTGGAGTCGGGCGTGGGTTTTGTGATTCCCGACAATCGCCGTATTACTCATCAAGTTTTGATTGCGCCGAATAACGTGAACGATGCGGTGCCGGGCCAATTTGTACGTGTGGACATATTGGCACCGCCACACGTCAATCATCAACCGGTGGGCAAAATTGTTGAGATATTGGGTGATTCACAAACCGCGGGTATTGAAACGGATGTGGCGCTGCATACCTTTGGGATTCCGCATGAATGGCCCGATGCGGTGCTCGCGGAATCGGAGGCCATTCTACCTGAGGTGCAGGAAGCGGACGCGACCTATCGGGTGGATCTACGAGCGCTGCCCTTCGTGACCATTGATGGTGAAGACGCGCGCGATTTTGATGATGCGGTGTACGCCGAGCCGACTGAAAACGGTGGTTTTCGCTTGTTGGTGGCGATTGCGGATGTTTCGCATTATGTGCAGCGGGGTTCGGCTTTAGACGAAGAGGCTCGCTTGCGGGGTACCTCGGTGTATTTTCCGAATCGGGTGGTCCCGATGTTGCCGGAGCGATTGTCCAATGGCTTGTGCTCTTTGAAACCGCATGTGGATCGCTTATGTATGGTGTGTGAGTTGCGCGTGAGTGCGACGGGTAAAGTAACGCGTTATCAGTTTTTTGAAGGTATCATGCGTTCGCAAGCGCGGTTAACGTACAGCAGTGTGCATCAGTATCTGCAAACGAATGCCACAGCGTGGCAGTCTGACTTGGATGCGGCTTTGGAACCTGAAGCCGTGCGTAACAATGTGTTGGCGCTGAACGCCTTGTTTGCCTTACTGCTGAAAGAACGCACGAAGCGGGGCGCGATTGATTTTGAAACCACCGAGACGCGGGTGGTATACGATGACGGCGGGCGGATCGATCGCATTGTCGCGCGCACACGAAATGACGCGCACCGTCTGATCGAAGAATGCATGCTCTTGGCCAATGTGGCCGCCGCTAAACTGTTGCAGAAATTAGAAATACCGGCTTTGTATCGCATTCACGAGCAGCCGAGTGAAGAAAAGCTGGATATGCTGAATCAGTTTTTGGCGTCACTGGGTTTGCAGTTTCCCAAGCGGAAGCATTTACAACCGCAGGATTTTCAAAAAATCGTGGAGCGCGTTCAGGGGCGACCGGATTTTTCGTTGATTCAAACGGTGTTGTTGCGCGCCATGATGCAGGCTCGCTACGGCAGTGAGACGCAGGGTCATTTTGGTTTGGCCTTCCCACATTACACCCATTTTACTTCACCCATACGCCGTTATCCGGATTTGGTGGTGCATCGCGCGATTCGGTATGTCATTCGTTCGCGCATTGAAACCACCTTGGTCAAGCGCGTGCCGAAGGCCAAACGTTTGTCCAAAACCGCGTGGTTGGAAACGTCCGCGCGACAATTGACGGCGTTGGGCGAGCAGTGTTCTCGGGCAGAGCGGCGGGCGGATGAGGCTACGCGCGATGCGATGGATTGGCTCAAGTGTGAATACATGCAGGCGCATGTGGGTAATGTATATGAAGGGGTGATCAGTGCTGTGACGCCCTTTGGGTTTTTTGTTGAACTGAAGGACATTTACGTGGAAGGCTTGGTGCACGTCAGCACCTTGAACCGAGATTATTATACGCACGATGCGGTGCACCATCGCTTGATCGGTGGGCGAACGTGTCAAGCGCATTGTTTAGCCGATGCGGTGACCGTGCGCGTGTCGCGTGTGGAATTGGATGAGCGTAAGATTGATTTTGAATTGATTGACAATGCTGGTTTGCTGGATCGTGAAGCGCGTGGTATTCGTTTTTCTGCGCCGGCACGACCTGATCGCGGTGAACGGAAATCGCGCCGATCACGATCGGGTAAACCGTCAGGTAAGCCATCAGGTAAATCATCAGGTAAGCCATCGAGTAAATCATCGAGTAAATCATCGAGTACAGGCAAGCGTTCTGGTGAATCGGTGGCGAAAGGCTCGGGTACGAAAAAAAGTTCGAGTGCAAAAAAAGGGAACACAGCCAAAAAATCAGCCCGTCATCGATAGTGTGATGCGTATCGTGTGATGCGTATAGAAGTGACGTATTGAAGTTGCGTATTGAAGTTAGGTACAGCAGTTAGGTACTGCGGTCAGATAAAGAAACAAAAGTAGTGAGCGTGCCGTGAATAAGCCAAAAAGATCTGGAAGTACGATGAAGGAAAAGTCCATTTTTGTGTACGGTTATCATGCCGTGCGAGCTGCATTGCAGCAAGCGCCCTTGCACGCGCAAGTCTTGTGGCTGCAACAAGGTCGAGACGATCAGCGTGCCAAGACGCTGTGTCACCAGGCACAAACCAATGGGGTGACCGTTCAGTGGGCCAATCAATCCGCGTTGGACAAAAAAGCCGAAGAGGGGGTGCATCAAGGTTTTGTACTGCAGACGCGGCCCCCGGTTTTTCGTGGTGATCATGATCTGCTGAGTGACGCCGAACAGCGCTTGGCACAACAGCCTGAGCAGTGGCCCTGTTTTGTGGTGCTGGATGGGGTGACGGATCCGCATAACGTGGGGGCGTGCTTACGGACGGTGGCGGCTGCCGGCGCGGCGGGTGTTATTCTGGCGCGTCACGATTCCCCCAAGCTCAGCGCCGTCGTGGCGAAAGTGTCCAGTGGAGCCGTGTTTTCTGTTCCGGTGTATCAAGTTGGAAATGTGGTGCGATCGGTAAACGCGTTGCAAAAACTGGGGTATTGGTCGGTGGCTGCCGCGCTGGGTGAGCACTCGCAGTCTTTGTATGCGCTCGATCTGAACCGTCCTTTAATTTGGGTAATGGGTGCGGAGGGGCAAGGACTTAAACGGTTGATGTTGGATACCTGTGATTTTCAAGCCATGATTCCCATGACGGACACCGTGGGCAGTTTGAACGTGTCGGTGGCTATGGGGGTGGTGTTATATGAAAGTGCGCGTCAATTTCGAGTGGGTCTATGAACGTGTTGAGCCTGCGCTTGCCAATGTTTGTGTTCCTGCTTGCTGGTCAAAGCCTGATGCTAGGGCAGCGTGCTTTTGCGGTGGAGCAAGCGACAACTGAACTGAGCGCGCCTGCGTCACAATTAGAACCCGCTGGACCGAGCCGGCAGCGTGTGAGTGTTGTATGGGGAACTGCAGGTGGCGGGGTCTCCTTTGGTCGGCGTTTATCGGTGACTCGAATGGGGGTCATTGAGGTGTTGAGCGGAAAAATCAATTCCGATCATACGCTCATTGATTCGGGTTATGGGATGGACGACCCGGATTCTGACGTTTTTCTGGACTACCATTTGGATTCGCATCTGGATCAGATTGGAATTCAAATTCATTATTTTCCATGGGAAGACGGGTTCTATGCCTTTGGTGGCCTAGCGTATAACCGGAATGAAGGGCGGGGGTATTGGCGTGATGTGCCAAGAGCGCTCAGCGATGCGCCGGCGTCGATTGTGGATCGAGCAACGCGTTCGGTGGCTTTCCAATACCGTTTCTCACCATTGGCCTTACAGATGGGGATTGGCTGGCAAGGGCTGTGGTCGTCTAGTGAGAACGAGAACTCAAAAGACCAGACAGAAAGACAAGGGATGATCTATGCCTTGGAGTTTGGGTTGTTTGTGTACGGTTCTGCTACGGTCCAGTGGTCACAGTGGATGCTGGAAGGGACGAACGTGTCGGCGTTGAATGCCTTGCAAGAGCGCCTATCGGATGATTTGAATCAGTATCAAATTTTGCCTCAACTGGCGCTGCGTGTGGCGTATGGCTTTTAAGTTCGCGTCGAGTAACGGGATCCGGGATAAGACGAATGAACGTATGGCGAATGAGTAAAGTCGGAAAGTCGGAATGATTGCGCAAATCTGAGCCGCGTGTTTTGGTTGAGTTTAGGGTTGTAATTGTCTAGAATTACGGCCCTCGTGCGGGGCGGGTTTTGATTCGCTCTGCCGTTCCTTGCTTGCTGTTCTGATCTGAGTGCGTCAGCGTCAGATAGAACGGTGGGTCATTTGTCCGTAAGGAGATACATTGTGAAACACTATGAGATTTTGCTCATTATTCATCCTGATCAAACGGATCAGGTGAATGTCATGGTTGAGCGTTATACAAGCCAAGTCAAACAAAGTGGTGGTCAAGTGCACCGCTTGGAAGATTGGGGTCGACGTGCACTGGCTTATCCCATCCAAAAATTGCACAAAGCACATTATATTTTAATGAACATTGAGTGCGGCGGTGAAGCGCTGACTGAGTTAGAAGAAGCCATTCGTTACAACGATGCAGTACTCCGCAAGCTTGTTTTGCTCAAAAAGGCAGCAGTCACCACGGAGTCACCGATTCTGAAAGGTGCGGATGAAAAGCGTGAAGAGCGTGGTCGTCGTGGCCCCTCATCGGAATATCGTGGCGATACCCGCGAAAGCAGTAGTGAGCATGCCGATGGGAATGAAGAAAGCCGTGAAGAAGTAAATGTAGAAAAACAAGAAGTTGAAGATCAAACCAGTCATCATGAAGATTAACAGATTCAGTTAGCCGTTAATGGCTTGAGGGGATAATGCTCATGGCAAGATTTGGACGACGTAAAAAATTCTGCCGCTTTAAAGCGGATGATGTGGATGAGATTGATTACAAAGATCTGCAAACATTACGAAACTACGTTACTGAAACCGGTAAAATTGTACCCAGTCGTATTACGGGTACCAGTGCTCGCTTTCAACGTCAGTTGTCTTCAGCGATTAAGCTGGCACGTGAAGCGGCGTTGTTGCCTTACACGGATGCTCACAACCGATAAGTCGTTTTTCGGAAATCACGTATATTTCGGAATGGGTTGAGATCAGGCAAAAGATGTGAGGTTGGTGCGATGCTCCCCATAGCGCGGATCGCGTTAGCGGGCTGGTGGCAAGGGCCGTTGCTTGTGGCGTTGTTGTTCCAGCTTGGATGGCTTCAGTGGTTGAGTCTGTCTGTCCTGGCTGTGGTGACGTTAAGGCAAGGGGCTCAGTCGGCTGCTGTTGCTTTGGTGGCGACGCTGGTGGTGACGTTGTTGACAACCTGGATGGGTCATCACACGGTGATACCCGTCTTGGGGGTCTTGGCATTGCTGATTGTGGTGGCTGCATCGCTCGTGTTGCAGTTTACTGTGCGCTTGGAATGG
>JARRRL010000014.1:0-16464 GCA_037380725.1 Gammaproteobacteria bacterium
GACCACTCCGGCGCGTGATAATCAGGCCCAACCGCACACCCCGTCAGCAATACAGCGCTCGCCAGCGCCAGCGGCCATGTCGTAAGCAAAACGCGTCGCGCAACACAATAACCCATCCGCCTTCTTTGCTTTCCTACAAGGTCAAAACAACGTGACATACTGATGCCCTTTTTATCTTATTGCCCAGAACCGCTTTTACTGTCCATTGGTCCCGCGCCATTGCCGTTTTAAACAACAAGCGGTTTCACACTGTCGGAGGCGCGAGGCAAACCTCTACCCAATACCTTCCGCATCACCACGTAAAACACCGGTGTCAACACCAAACCAAAAATCGTAACACCAAGCATCCCCCAGAAAACCGCAACGCCTAAGGCTTGACGGATTTCCGCCCCCGCACCCACTGCAAACGCCAAAGGAGATACGCCCATGATAAACGCCAAGGACGTCATCAAAATCGGACGCAAACGCAATCGACTGGCCTCAATGGCCGCTGGTATCGTGCGCCACCCCGACTCCTCCAAGGTTTTCGCGAATTCAACAATTAAAATGGCGTTCTTTGTGGCCAAACCCACCAACACAAATAAGGCAATTTGTGTGAATACGTTATTATCCCCTCCCCACCATTTCACCCCGCACAACGCGGACAATATCGTCATGGGCACAATCAATATCACCGTCAACGGTAACACCAAACTCTCATATTGCGCGGCCAACACCATATACACCAATAACACGACTAGGGGAAAAACGTATAACGCCGCGTTGCCCGCGATGTGATTCTGGTACGCGATTTCCGTCCACTCAAAGTGGATCCCCGCCGGTAAGATCTCGTCGGCCAAAGCCGCCATTTTGGCCTGCGCTTGCCCACTGGAAACCCCCGGCGCAGGCGCACCACTTAAATCAGCCGCCGGAAATCCATTGTAGTGCACAACCCGATCCGGGCCATGCGTGTATCGCGCATCCACCACGCTGGATAAGGGCACTAAATCACCAAACTGATTGCGCGTCTTGTACCGACCAATATCACTCACTTCGCGTCGATTCAAGTGATCAGCCTGCGCTATCACTTGGTAGGTTTTACCCAATTTATTAAAGTCATTGACGTACAAGGAACCCAAATACGTCTGCAAAGTCAGATACAACGCGTTCAAATCAATACCGTGCTGTTTCGCTTTTTCCCGATCAACAAACAAATCAATCTGCGGCACAGTGGCGCGAAAACTGCCAAACACTCCGGTTAACTCAGGGGTTTGCCACGCACGCATCATCAGCGCGTTGGTGGCCTGATACAAGGCGTCGTAACCCAAATTCGCTCGATCCTGAATTTGCAGTTTAAAGCCACCTTTGGCACCCAAGCCCAACACAGGCGGCGGTGGGAATACAGCCACAAACGCCTCTTGAATCTGTGACACTTCTTGCGTGAGTTGCTGCGCGATGGCAAAACCAGACTGATCGGGACGCGTGCGTTCTGAAAACGATGTCAAGGGAAAAAACACAATACCCGCATTGGTCGCACTCACAAATCCATTTATGGACAAACCCGGAAACGCCACAGCGTGCTCCACGCCGGGGTGATTCAAACCAATTTCCCCCAAACGCGCCATAACCGCCTCGGTCCGTTCAATGCTGGCGCCATCGGGCAACTGAGCAAAACCAATTAAATATTGCTTATCTTGAGCGGGCACATACCCCGATGGAACCTGTTGAAACTGCCAACCCGTCGCCGCCAGCAAGCCCACAAAAATGACCATCACCAACACGCTGCGCCGCAAGGTTTGGACCACCACACCCGTATACCGCTTTTTTAACCACTCAAACCCCCGGTTAAACGGTCTAAACAACCAGCCCAAGGCGAAGTTGAAGCAGCGCGTCAAACGATCAGGGGCAGCGTCATGCGGTTTCAGCAACAAGGCCGACAGCGCGGGAGAGAGCGTCAACGAGTTGAGCGTGGAAATAAAAACTGCCACCGCTATGGTAAACGCAAACTGCTGATAAAACCGTCCCGTCAATCCAGGAATAAACGAAATGGGCACGAACACCGCGAACAACACCAGTGAGGTCGCAATAATCGGTCCGGTCACCTCACGCATCGCCACCAGAGTCGCCTCACGTGGCGAACGCCCGTGTCGAATATTCCGCTCCACGTTTTCCACCACCACAATCGCGTCATCCACCACAATACCAATGGCAAGCACCAGACCAAATAAGGTCAGCACATTAATGGAAAAATCGGTGCACGCCATGACCGCAAAGACGCCCACGATGGACACCGGCACCGCCGCCAAGGGAATAATCGAAGCACGCCACGTTTGCAAAAATATAATCACCACCAACACCACCAACGCAACCGCCTCAAGCAAGGTGGAAATAACCGCTTTGATGGAATCCCGAACAAACACCGTTGGGTCATACACAATGGTGTAATCAATGCCGTCGGGCAGCGTGTCTTTGAGCGACGCCATGGTCTCACGAACGCCGTTCGAAATGGCGATGGCGTTGCTGCCCGGCGCTTGAAAAATGGGAACCGCGACCGCTTGTTTGCCGTCCAACAAGGAACGCAGGGCGTAGCTGGACGCGCCCAAGGCCACACGCGCCACATCGCCCAATCGCACCAATTCACCCTGTGGCCCCGTTTTCACAATAATGCGCGTAAACGCTTCGGCATCCTCCAAGCGTCCTGGGGTATTCACCGAAATTTGAAACGCTTCGCCCGGTGCTGGACTTTGACCCAGGCTGCCCGCCGCCACCTGCACGTTTTGCTCACGAATGGCCGAAATGACCTCAGCAACCGTCAAATTTCGTGAGGTCAAGGCATCCGGATCCAACCAAATGCGCATGGCGTAATCCCCACTGCCAAACACCAACACCGTCCCAACGCCTGGCAGACGCTTCAAGGCATCAACAATGTGTAGCTGGGCGTAATTACGCAAATACAAACTGTCATAGCGATCATCCGGACTCGTAATGTGCACTACCATCGTCAAATCAGAAGACGATTTTTCAGTCACCACGCCCAAACGACGCACTTCTTCTGGTAAACGGGGTAAGGCCTGCGCCACCCGGTTTTGCACCTGCGTTTGTGCAATATCCACGTCCGAACCAATCGCAAAACTCACCGTCAGTTGCATCTGGCCATTGTTGGTGGATTGCGATTCCATGTACAACAGGTTATCCACACCATTAATGGCGTCTTCCAAGGGACTGGCCACCGTCTCCGCAATGGTTTCCGGTGTAGCACCCGGAAAAGTGGTGCGCACTACAACAGATGGCGGCACCACCTCCGGGTATTCACTCACCGGCAGTTGAAACACACACAGTACGCCAATCACAAAAATAATGAGCGAGACCACGGACGCAAAAATGGGTCTGTCCACAAAAAATGCCGCAAATTTCATTGAACCGTCTCCTGTGTGTCTTGATCAGGATCGGCATCGCCGTCATACACCGCGCCACGGCTGTGCTTGTCTTCTCGGAGTAAAGCCAGCTCTTTCATGGTGACCGCAACAACATTCACCGGCGCACCAGGACGAGCATACGTTAAGCCTTTTACGATCAGCTGATCCCCGTCAGACAAACCGCTGCGCACCACGCGCAATCCGTCAATTCGAGGGCCAAGCGTTACTGGTGTATATTTAACTAGGTTATTTTCATCCACCGTCAACACATATCGCGTCTCTTGATCCGTCGCGATAGCACGTTCATTTATCAAAATCCCCGCATACGAGTTACTCGTGGGTATCGAAACACGGGCAAACAAACCAGGGCGAATCACAGGACTGGTTTGTTTCAGCGTCGCACGCAACTGAATGGTGCCCGTCTGTGGATCCACGCGGTTATTAATAAAGGTCAGTACTGCTGAATGGGGATAGCCTTCATCCGATACTAAACCCAATGAAATCCGAGTTTCCCCCACCCGCCACTGATCGCCAGATTCTAAAAAAACACGCTCATCAACCGCAAAATCCACAAACAGAGTTTCCGTGGCCACCAAGCTTGTTAATAGCGTCTGCCCAGCTTGCACCCAATTTCCTGCGGTAATTTCCGCTCGCCCTAAACGGCCCGATACGGGCGCCGTCACGCGCGTGAACGCCACATTCAACGCCGCCGATTCCAACTCAGCTTTCGCGGAAGCGCGTTGCGCCTTCGCCGTGACCGAAGCCGCCGTGCGCAACTCGTATTCTTCTTCTGATATCACTTTGCGACGCAACAAGTCCTTACCCCGATTCGCTTCACGCGACGCCTGTTGAAATTGTGCGTTGGCGCGTTCATATTCCGCTTGAGCACGATCCAGTACCGCTTGAAATGGACGTGCGTCAATTTCAAATAACAATTCGCCCGCTTGAACCACACTGCCTTCTGTAAAATTCACTTTTAACAATTGACCCGACACACGTGGTCGCAGCGAAACTGCATCCACCGCACTCAAACGTCCGGTGTATTCACGACGCTCTGTCACCATTGTTTCCGAAACGATCGCAACGCTTACGGTTGGCTTGGGCATTTCTTGCGCCCAAGCGCCTGTCATCGATAAAATGAAAGTCAGCGCGACTCGCGCTCCCACCCACCAGCAACGATGCGCTCGGGAATGGGTACGCAAAATGCGATAAGCCATTCGCGACGCGCTCTTCAATTCAACATGTGACCACATGAAAACACCTTATTTTTATCCCGTTAACAAAACGCATCCTGAACGCCTCTATTTTCAGCATATTTGCTGTCAATGAAACCGACTTCATTGATCGCCTGTTCCGACTTACACAGACTGAATTGCACAGACTGAATTACGCAGGCTAGATTGTACAGAAAATAGTGGAAATAGGCATACCAAAAATAATTGCTCAAAAATAACGACGTCACACTTCGAACAACTATCGATATATCAATCTCGGCGCAGCACAAGCAACACAACAAGATCTAGCAAAAAGCCAGTGACTTGTCTCAAGAGGGGCACCACACGTCATCACATGGTGCCTGCAACACGTAGCCCCTACACAATGCTCCGCTGATAACAATTAGCCATTATGCTTCCAGGTATACATCCAGGACTACTTTAGAGCCTTTACTCTAAATCTATCGGGTAAGATGAACATCAAAGTGGACGGCGCTAACAGCCAAGGATTATGGCTTGCTCAATTTAATTGCCTGCCTGGCTTTGATGTCGATCAAATTTGGACGCCATCAAAGCAACGTAAACCGTTACCGACAGCGCACTACTTTGTTTTAACCCATGACATCTTTTACCCGATATACACACCGAGGTTTTGCATGAAAGAAATTACCGACAAAGTGACAGGCAAAGTCAAAGAACAAGTGGAAAACGTCAGCGGTTCTTTCACCCAATTTATGTCCGCTGGTCGCGGTCTTTATTTCAAACTGTCTGAAACCGGCACCAAACAGTTCGCCGAATTGGTGAAAGTAGGGGAATCCAAACGAGACGCTGGCGAAACATTGGTGAACCACCTTCGTGAGTCTTTGCAAGAGATTGACCCCAAAAGCTCCGCCAATCAAATCAAGTTAGCGGCGCTGGGCTTGTTGAACAAAACACTGGAAAACAGTGAACGCTTCTTTTCTGAACTGGTCAAGTGCGGCGAAAAGCAAACGCATCCGGACACCAGCGAGGCCTGCACGGACAAAAACAGCAAAAAGAAAATGTCAACTAAAGCCGCGTAAGGGCTCTGCTGTTCTGCACATCCGCATTCACGACGGAAAACACAAGCCCCTCCCCTTCCCAAGCACAAAGCAATGGAGAAGGGGGGAAGGCTTGCGGCGCCTTCGATTGGCCCTTCCAATTGATTCTACATAAAATTAACCTGATCACCACGCATTTTCCACACCCAGTTACTCGCTTATGCCTACGAACACAGTAATCAGTTCTCACACGCAAAATCGAGCACATTTTCGTTCCAAAAGACCGCCTCGATCTACTATCCTTTGTCATGTGATCGTGATTCAATAGCGCAACTCGACGGCCCTTGTTTACCGTATTGAAAACAATCAAAACGGCCACGGCATAGAAAATACAGCAACTAGAAACTGACGTTCAGGAACTTATTGGAACCACAGCACTCAAAGCTGGGCCTTACGGAAATAGGGATCTGGGTCTAGAGGCCACAGGACTGAACATCAAACGCGTAGAAGGTAGGTGCTCTGACATGCAACAATTTAAGAGTTTCCAAAAATCTCAACGATCCAAACGTCAATTGGAAAGTCGACTTGCCCTGAAAAACCTCACTAAAGCGACACGGGAATGGGGCATCGATCGTAAAACAACCCTTGACCTCATCGGCTTATCGTCGTTGCACCAAATGGGGCAATGGAACTGCGCGCTCGACGACATTACCCTCACGGATGAACAAATCGAAACGGTCACTTACCTCATGTGCATTCATCAGTCGCTGAACCATCACCTTTCACGATCAAAAGACATTGAAATATGGCTAAAAACTAATCAGACTATCAGCAATACGATCGACAACATCAGCCCCTTAGATTACTTGTGTCAACACAGTTCTTGCTTAGAAGCAGCGCGCACAATTTGCGACTTAATCACTCAAAAATACAGCGCCCGTACTGTACTCGAATCCGGGACATGACCATCGTCGAGAAAACGACCGCCGTCGAGAGCACAGTCATGTTCGAGAAAACGGTCATGAGAGGCTTCCACGCCAGCTAGGAGCTTTCTTTTTTCTTTATAAGTCAAACAGTCTTCACACATCATTCACAGTACGTCATTCACATACACAACTTTCACACCAAGCTGCTTGCTCGGCTTTTTTATACCCAAGCTCTGCCAATTTTTCGGCAATACGCTGAAGCACGGCATCAACGCTCAATCCCACACTCTGCAGCACCTCTGCATAAGTCCCATGTTCAACAAACTGATCCGGTAAACCAAACACAAGCGTTGGTGTCGACACATTCTTTGCAGCCAGCAGCTCCAGCACCGCACTGCCCGCCCCCCCGGCAACCACGTTTTCCTCCATCGTTACCAGCAAATCACTTTCAGACGCCGCCGCCAACACACACGCTTCATCCAAGGGCTTCACAAAGCGCATATCGTACACCGCTGCATCCATAACCGCCGCAACACGCATAGCCAAGGTAACCATGGACCCAAACGCCAACACACTGACGCGCGGCGATAAAGTATTTGGATCAACAGCGCGCCGCTGTAAGGCTTTCCCAATCGGCAAAGCCGTCATGGTTTCTTCAATGACGGCTCCAGGGCCCCGACCACGTGGATACCGAACGGCTGCGGGACCCGCGTGCACATAACCGGTATAAAGCATATTCCGGCACTCACTCTCATCGGACGGCGCCATCACCACCATATTTGGCACACACCGTAAATACGTCAAATCAAAACTGCCCGCATGTGTTGGTCCATCCTCACCCACTAGACCCGATCGATCTATTGCAAACAGTACATCCAAATTTTGTAACGCGACATCGTGAATCAGCTGATCGTAAGCGCGCTGCAAAAACGTCGAATAAATCGCCACAACCGGCTTCATCTCTTCACAAGCCAAGCCGGCAGCTAAGGTCACGCTGTGCTGCTCAGCAATGGCGACATCGTAGTAACGCTCGGGAAACCGATGTGAAAAAGCCACCATCCCCGAACCTTCCCGCATCGCGGGCGTAATCCCGATCAGACGCTCATCGCGTACAGCCATATCACACAACCATTGGCCAAACACATCTGAATATTTCAGCAAGGTCTTGGGCTTGGGAGTAGTGACCGGTCGATTGACCGTGCTTGCAGAGCTGCTGGGCTTTGGTTCAATTTTATTAAAAGAGTGGTAACCGATGGGATCATCCTCGGCGGGCTTAAAACCTTTTCCTTTTTGAGTGATGACGTGCAACAACTGCGGCCCCGGTAACAAGCGAATGCGCTCCAAATAGCGCATTAACTCGGGCAGATCGTGTCCATCCACCGGACCAATGTAATTAAAGCCTAACTCTTCAAACAAGGTGCCCGGAGAGACAAGGCCTTTCACGTGTTCCTCGGCACGACGCGCAATCCGTGACGCAGCCGGCATGTTTTCAAGCACTTTTTTACCGCTCTCACGCAAGGTATTGTAAGTACGGCTGGCCCATACGCGCGCAAAGTAATTCGACAGTCCACCCACATTTTCCGAAATGGACATCCGATTGTCGTTCAGAATGACCAACAGATTGGCTCGACAGTGTGAAGCGTGATTCAAGGCCTCAAAGGCCATGCCCGCCGTCATCGCACCATCCCCAATCACCGCCACCGTGCGACGCGATTCACCTTTTAATTCACTCGCCAGCGCCATGCCCAATGCCGCACTGATCGACGTGCTGGAATGCCCAACGCCAAAACTGTCATATGGACTCTCTGATCGCGACGGAAAGCCTTTTAAGCCCCCTTTTTGGCGTAAAGTGTTCATGAAATCTTTTCGCCCAGTTAGAATTTTATGCGGGTACGCTTGATGCCCCACATCCCACACAAGACGATCCTCGGGCGTCTGATATACCGCGTGCAAGGCCAAGGTCAGCTCAACCACACCTAAGCCCGCACCAAAATGCCCCCCCGTCTGCCCAACGCTGTATAACATATAGATACGCAGCTCATTAGCCAACTGCAGCAACTGGGATTCATCCAGCACACGCAAATCAGACGGATCTCTGATACGATCCAAAATAGGTGTTTCCGGCGCCTCTGTCGGAATTTCTGTGAATGTGATCATCACAACGCAACTCACTCCCAAAACCGGCATTATACTGACGCAGGCTACCGCCCAACAACAACCCTTTTCAAATCTAGGGTTTGTTGCGAGCTGTCGCCACGCACGCCCTATTCACGTCCTACTCAAGGGATTGACAACTCAAGGGATTGACAACTCATGGGAACAGCAAGCCTTGCTCCGATCTCAATGATCCCGCGACACAATAAATTCTGAAATTTCCACCAAAGGATGGGCGGGTACACTCAATTCAGCCAGCACATCAAGCGCCTCTCGCAGCACCTGCTGGACAAGCACTTTCGCACTAGACAGTCCGATAATGGCCGGATAAGTGGCTTTATCACGCGCCTGATCCATACCCACTTCCTTGCCCAATTTATCGGCATCACCAATTTCGTCCAATATGTCATCTTGCACTTGGAAGGCCAAACCGATCTTATCCGCAAACGCGCGCAAAACAGCGCAGTCTTTGCGGCTTACAGTTTGCTTTGCGCATGCGGCCATTTCCACACTGGCTTGCAATAAGCACCCGGTTTTCAGTGCATGAATTTGTTGTATGGCATCAACCGTCACGCGTTGCCCCGTCGCCGCCAGATCCAGCGCTTGGCCAGCAGCCATGCCCAAAGTGCCACTGGCTAAAGCCAAAATACGAATAAGCTGCAGCCGCGTCGCTGTCTCCATTTCGCTGGTGATCGTCGCACCCGCTAACACCTCAAAGGCCAAACTTTGTAAGGCATCACCCGCTAGAATGGCTGTGGCTTCATCAAAGGCTCGATGGCAGGTTGGCTTACCTCGACGCAAATCATCATCATCCATGGCGGGTAAGTCATCGTGTACCAACGAATACCCGTGCAACAATTCAACAGCGAGCGCCACATCATCAATCAATTGACTTTCACGGCGTCGCTGATCATGCGCCGCTTGTGAGTCACCCCCAAGGTGAGCAAAACTCAAATACGTGGCGTACACCAGAGCAGGACGCAAGCGTTTGCCACCATTCAACATGCCGTAACGCATCGCCGCAACCAAACGCGGTGCTGCAGTAGACTGATTGCTCTCCAAACGCGTTTGAATCAAGTATTCAAGACGTACTTGAACCCGTTGAAAAAACACCTTCAAAGGCGGGAAGACTTCTCCATCCATCAGCCACTCCCAAGCCGATTCGCACACCGTTGGCGGCACAGTTTCATGCGGCACAGTTTCATGGACTACAGGATTTATTACGCACTCACTCACGCGACTTAAACGCTCCTCACTCAACAGGCCCTTTTGTACCTTTTTCACCTTGTACCTTTTGTACCTTCATCTGTAACGAAGGGATCACATCATCATTACCATGACATCATGACGATTTTACTCAACCTCGTCTTCATCATCTTCATAATCCTCATCATCGCCCTCACCCTCTTCGGCGTGCTCCGACTCGGATGTCGTTAAGCCATGCTGCTCAATAAGCGTTTCCACACGTTGCTGTGCTTTATCCAGAGCCTGCTGACAATTTCGGGTTAGGTTTACGCTTTTTTCAAAAACATCCATCGCCACTTCCAAGCCCAACTGGCCCGATTCCAGTTGCTCAACCATACCTTCTAACTCGGTCAAAGCGCTATCAAAGCGGAATACGCTACGATCCTCTTTTTTTGTGTTCTGCTTACTCATCGACGGCACTCCTATCCTTCTTTGTTCGTGCTTTGTTCGTGTCAGTGTTCGTGTCGATTCAATGTCAGTGCTGACTGATTCGTTAACACTTATAACTTTTGCTTATAACTCGTGCTTCATGCTGCCCCTAAAAGTTAGGCACTGTCATTTCTTCCATCATCGCTCACCAGTAGATCACACTCAGACCAATTGTCGCCGCAAACTGATCGGTCTAAACTCAATAAAGTGATCAATAGTTAGACTCGCGAGAATCGAAACGCGGAGCAGTACAGCTCGCCCCTCGTTCCTTCGTTCCCTCGTTCATTACAAGTGCAAGTGCAAGTGCATGGTGTTCAATCACGCTGAGTAGGACCCAAAGTTAAGACGCATCTTAGATTCTTAAAATTCTGAGATTGAGAACTCTGAGATTGAGAACAAGGCAAGGCAGTGTACCCCAATTCATCTGTCACCGCATGATCGATAAGATCACCGGATACTTTTATCCATCAACGGCCCCAGGGGATGAACTTGAGCATAAATGGGCATAAAAAGGGTTAAGTCTACAACACGTTTGCTTAGTAAGAAACCAAGCGGCGAGTACCACCAAAGGAGTGGTCAGTAAATGGATATAGCAACGCTGTTAGGATTAATCGGCTCCTTCGGCATTATCTTTGGGGCAATGGTGCTGGGTGGCAGCGTAATTGTATTTGTGAACGCACCGTCAATGCTCATTGTTTTAGGTGGTTCTATTTTTGCCGTGCTCATGAAGTTCACGCTGCAGCAATTTTTGAGTGCTATCCGCATCGCTGGTAAAGCATTCAAATTCAAATCCGTCAGTCCAAATGATCTGATTAGCGAAGTCGTCACTCTTGCCGATGAAGCGCGCAAGGGTGGCTTACTGTCATTAGAAGGTAAAGAAGTCAGTCACGATTTCCTGCAAAAAGGCATCACACTTTTGGTGGATGGACACGACCCAGAAGTCGTTCGCAGCCTACTCGCCAAGGACATGCGTCAAGCCGCCGAACGTCACGAATTAGGCGCTAAGATCTTTTCTCAAGTTGGGGACGTCGCGCCAGCGATGGGCATGATCGGCACCTTGATTGGTTTGGTGCAAATGCTTTCAGCCATGGACGACCCAAAATCAATCGGTCCCGCCATGGCCGTAGCCTTACTGACCACGTTATATGGTGCCATGATCGCGAACATGATTGCCCTACCCATCGCTGACAAACTCACCTTGAGAGCTTCGGAAGAGACCACCATTCAATCGATGATTCTCGATGCCATCATCTTGATCCAATCCGGCCAAAATCCACGTGTGATCCAAAGCACATTACAAACCTATCTACCCGAATCCCAGCGTAACGTGGAAGAACCGTGACCCCAGATCAAAACACCCACGCTACAAAAGCCTCATTAGGCCGTCAAGCAATGGATAAAGAGCCGTCATGAATGAAGATGAAAGCGGATCAAAATCTGACGCACGCGGTATCCCCGCGTGGGTCATGACGTTTGCCGACCTCATGTCTTTGCTTATGTGCTTTTTTGTTTTACTGTTGTCATTCTCTGAGATGGATGCACTGAAATACAAACAATTAGCTGGTTCCATGTCCAACGCCTTTGGGGTGCAAAACCAGGTGAAAGTCAAAGACGTCCCCAAAGGCACCAGTGTGATCGCCCAAGAATTCAGTCCCGGTCGTCCCGTCCCGACCCCCCTAAACCAAGTGAATCAATTCACGACGGACATTACCAAAACCAGCTTGTCCATTAACGACAAATCCTCAGATTGCGACAGCAGCGAAGAGGCTGATAAAGACCAAGGTGCTGTGGACGCCGATTTGGACAAAATGGCCCTCGCTATTGAGCTCAAACAACTACAAAAAGTCAAAGCCGACACTGAAAAAGTCAAAGAAGCCTTGGACGAAGAAATCAACAACGGGCGCGTCGAAGTGGAATCGCGCGGGAAAAAAATCGTGATCCGCATTAAAGACAACGGTTCGTTCCCTTCAGGTTCCGCCACTTTACGCAGTGAATTTTTGCCCATCATGGACAAAATGCGCGAAGTCGTACAGCAAATACCAGGGCACTTTTACATCGAGGGTCATACCGATGATCTACCCATTCACACACCACAGTATCGCAGCAACTGGGAATTATCATCCAGTCGTGCGGTATCCGTGGCACACGAACTGTTCAAGGATGACAGCATTCCCCGACAACGCTTCACAGTAGTTGGTCACGGTGACACCAAACCTTTAGTACCCAACACAGACCGCCTCTCCAGAGCCAAAAATCGCCGCGTGGAAATCATCATTGAACAAAAATCGGAAACGGCACCCGAGGACACGTCGCTGTACGAAGCAGAACAGTTCCAAGATCATGCTGAAGACATTTCCAATCAAATTATGACCGATAAAGTTCAAGAACAAATTGATCAATTTGTGGACCCGCAAGCCATCGAAGACATCATACGCGAAACCGAAGAAAAAGAAACACCACAAGTATTTGAATTTTCACCTGATGAAATTTTTTGAGCGCGACACAAAGATAACAAAAGAGTAACAACAGAAGAGAGATAGAAGAGCAACAAAAGAGATAAACAGCGTAGACAGCGCAGAATGAAGAGGACAAAGCAAATGAAACAATCAGAACGACGACGATATGTACGCATTGAAGACCGACTGTTCATCAACGTTCGTCACCGTAACGATGTCGACCTTCAGCCTGATCTTCACTCTGACCGTCCTCAAGCACTTCAAGCGGATATGGCACAGTCTCAATCCAGCACACCATTCGAACAGCTGGCCTATCAATTTCAACACTTAGACAATCAACTCAGCACGCACCTCAATCGCGCCAGAGCCAAACATCAAGATCTGGCCGAAGCACTCAGTGTTCTCAATCAAAAAATCAATATTGCGTTTCAAAGTACGCTATCACACACCGACGATACCTTCTACGCCTACACGGATATCAGCATCAGTGCTTGTGGAATCAGCGTGGTCTGCGAGCAGCAGTTACAACTCGGCGATGAAGTACAGGTTTCCTTGCTGCTGCCGCCGTTCAACTGCCCTTTTACCACCGACGGCACCATCATCGAACCCTGCGATCAGCGCAACGATCGACTCCGTATTGATTTTATAAATCTCAGCAACGAACAAGAAGAAATTCTCATTCAATACGTCATTCGACGCCAAAACACACAACTGATCCAAGCACGCGAACGCAAACTACAAGACAACAACTAGCCTGGGAAAACACGAGCCCCAGACAACACCAGCCCCTACAACAAGCACCCCTCTCTCGCACAGCCCCTCCCTTGCCCGCAACGTGGCGCATTATGCAGCACATTATAACGCCGTACACATAACAACCTTACGACACAAGATCTTCGCTCACCGGCTGCCGCCCCCGGCATGCGTCACACATTTCACACACAGCGTTACAAACATAACCATAGACTGATACTTATATCAAAAAGGCCTGTGGTACGCTGAAATGACACATTAAATCGAAATAGTAAATTTGAATTAGCAAAATCGTATTCGCAAAATCGAAAAAGTAAAAAGTCAGGATACACGAATGGCCAGCGCAAAGCCGCGCCGCCCACAATAAAAAACGACGTAGTGAGATCCACCGACATGAATACGCCTACCAGTCAGCCCCCTGCGTACACGCCTTTTCACCGCGAAAACGGCGTCTCGCTGCTTGAACTGCTTGTTGTCCTCGTTATCATCGCGATGAGCTCCTCCCTGGCGCTCCCCGCGCTGAACAATACCTTAGAACGCAACCGAGTCGATGCGGCTAAGAAAACGCTGGTGAGCACACTGGCTTTAGCCCGGAACGAAGCGTTAAAACGAGGACATGCCGTAAGGGTCTGCGCCAGTCAAGACAGCAGCGCATGCAGTGGTAATGCCGCCGACTGGGGCGCCAACTTACTGGTTGTGGCCTCCACAGACGAAGACGGTAAAAACATCAAGGCCACTGACCCCGGAGCCATTCTATTAACTACGCCATTACCCACCAACATCACCGTGAGTTCAAACCTGGCCAACATCGATTTCCGCTCAGACGGCTCCATTAACCAATTAGCACGATTTACATTTTGCAATACCGAGGCACAAACGGCAGTGAGCACCAATACAATCGCTGTTAATTACGCAGGGCGTTTTTTGTATGAATCGCTCGACGCTTCACAAGTCTGTCCATAAAGGAATCCGCCTGATCTGACACCATGATTTATGAAAAACAACCACGACCCACATTAACCACGAAACACCAACTCAGCTGCCGCCCAGACCCGCTACGGAGATACCTCATGACCCGGTACACAAACATCCCGTTTGCTGATCCGCAGCTCAAACGATCGTGCGGCTTCACTTTGGTGGAGGTGATGATCGCCAGTTTTATACTGGCGACGGGTATTTTGGCCTTCATCACGCTGCAACTGCAAGCCCTGAACGCCACGCGCATTGCGGGACTCCAAACGCAAGCCGCCATCTTAGCCAGCGACGTGGCGGACAGTGCACGCGCTAACCTCGAAGGGCTGATTGCAGGTGCGTATAACATCAGCAGCGGCAAAGCGTCTGACTTAGTGAGCACAACTCCACTTTGCTCGCCTTGTACACCCGAACAAATTGCGGCAATCGACATCAATACGTGGCTACAGCGTGTGGCCGAGGAAATCACCGACAGTGAAATCTCACTGCAATTCACTCAACCCAACTTCATCATCTCGATAAAATGGCCGACACCTGACAATGAGCCAAAAACGTTCGCGCTCACCACTCAAGTCTGTGCTGAAGAAACACCACGAGGAGGTGGAACGCAATGCCTGCTGTAATCACCAGACACCGGTCCTCACCAAACACACGACACACCGATAAATTAAAACGTAAAAAGTGTAATATGAAAAACCGTCAGGCGTTCTGTCCGCACCAACACCGAGGGATCACACTCGTCGAGCTGCTCATCGCGACGGTGATCGCCGCCGTCTTGTTGGGTACCCTGCTCAAGGTGTATGTGGATTCTAAAAATTCCTACTTTTTGAATCACATCAAAGCCGAAATACAATCGGAAGCACGCGCCAGCTTGCGCATCCTCGCCCGCGTGGTGGAACAAGCGGGTTATCGCAATCTACGCGATATACGACAAAGCAACGACGAGGTTTTCAAAGCGACGCCTGATTTTACCGCCGGACAAGTACTCCGAGCTGCTGCAGTCGGCACAGCGGGAGGCTGGCAGTTGGAGACGCGTTTTCAAGGCGATTCAGATGGACTCATCTCCGATTGCTTGGGCTTTACGCACGGTGATGACCTGATCGTCACTCAAACGGTCACCTACGATCCGCAGGTCCAGGAACTCACCTGTTCCGTACGATGCGACAGCAGCGTACCCGGCGCAACCCTGTGCCCTAATCGAACAGCCTTGCTTTCCGATCGATTGCGTGCATTGGATCTCCTGATCGGACTAGATCGCATTAATAATGATCACGTCATTGACAATTACCAACCCATCGCAACACTGAGCGGCTCAGAGTCCGGACTATTGGCCATCAAAGTATTAAGTTGGTTTGAGTCAGAGCAAAACGTACAAACCCAGGCGCAGCAACACGTGCTACGCACTTTTAATAGCACGGTCACTGAAGTAGATAAAAAATTACGTCTCGCGTTTTCAGACACGTTTTCCGTACGCAGTCGCCTACCTTAATTGTGGTTTACCCTAATCGAGATAGAGTATACCTAATTATTATCCATTCACCCTTGTAAGCATGAAAGCCATGAGCGCATCACCCATGAACACCATTCTTTTTAAACAATCCAGTCTTAAAGCGTCTTGTTTTAAACCGTCTTGTTTTAAACCGTCTTGTTTTAAACCAGATTGTTTTAAACCAGATTGTTTTAAACCAGATTGTTTTAATCAAGGTTCCGTTCAAACGGGTTCAATTTTGATTTTAACACTGGTATTTTTGCTGCTCACCACGCTCATTGGCGCCACAACATTTTTCAGCAGTTTTACCGAAACACGGCGAGCGGGTAACTTCTCTGCATCCGCTTTGAGCTTTGAAAGCACCGAATCAGCGCTACGCGCAGGTGAGACATTCTTAATCAAAGCCAAACAA
>JARRRL010000015.1:0-15861 GCA_037380725.1 Gammaproteobacteria bacterium
TTCGGGCGCAGAAAGCGTGCGCTCATCGGATGACGTCGGCAGCGACTCAGAGGAAATTAGGCTATTAATCAAATATAAAGTGCCAACTATTATCAGCAAGACAGCGATGAGCGCCACGCCTAATCGACCATAATGGTATTCGTACGCGTCCGCTTTGGCTGTTCCAGCCGCACTCAATTCGTCCTGATCCCCCTCCAGCTTCGGTTTCCGAAAGATCACACGTATTTTCATCGCATCCGCATCCTCAGATGAATCAGAATGCGTCGATTCATGATCGCTATCCTTTTCCGAAACAACAGTTTCCCTTTCTTCAGATTTCACTCTCTTCAAACCTCACCCCTCACAACACTTCGCAACAACACCTGGAACACCCTATTAGACGGTAAAAATGAGACGGACATCACAATCGCCTCCTAGCGGTCACACGAACACTCACAAGCCACCTGCTTGACAGTCACCTTCAACACAGTGCCGCATATTGTCTATGTTATCAAGAAGAACGATTCCACACACAACTCATTCACGCCACAGTAAAACACAGGCTGTCGTTCACCTAAAGTTGTCTATATAACTAGCCCGGATAAGCCCTTTACACAATAGACGAAATAATTCATCGACAAAGCCGCCAATATTCGTTAAAACAATAGATACGGTGTGGGCAGATTTGTAATTACCCACATCCGGATAAACGGGTTGAGTGACATAACGTGTTGATCACTCGTCCTTCATGACAGATGGCTCTTGGCAGACAGCACGTAGCAAAATAGCACGTAGCAGATAGACGCCAAGAAAATGCGTTATACTATTTATTGTGTAAGCACTGACAAAATGAAGGAGGACTTAAATAATATCAACATGCGAACATCGATTGAGTAAACTCGAAATAAATTTTCACTGTAATATATGCAGTGAGTGATAGTGCGGACGCCATCTGAGCGCGGTCACGGATTTTCCGTTACCACTGGCTAGACGTCCACAGCACACGGCTACAACTGGATAACAAAAGAAGTATAACTCGAACGGTATATCTTACTGTTTTAGTAGAAATTGGGTGTTGAGTTATACAACTTGTGACAAGTAAATCTGTTTAAGGTGGTTGAAGCAATTCAACAATCACCCAATGTTGGAGGGAAAGAAACGGCCCTTTGAGACAGGTGAGCCTTAATTCGGGAGACGGGTGGCGCGTAGCGCCCCGCGAGCACACGAGCGAAATGCGCTAGCGCCCTCAGTGGGCCAAAGCGGACGCGCTGCATCGCCTGTCTTCCCGTTGTTACTGTCCGCTGTTATTGTACAGAAGTAATGTTGTTAAAAATGAGTAGTGTTGTTAAAAAAGTGATGTTAAAAACGTCCACGTTTGTCGATATCGAAACGCAACGTGATGTGGCCTCAATAACCGTTTACCTTCAGTAGCCGTTATGGATGCACTTTCTTGTTTAGAAAAACTTAGTTTTCGGTTGCTCTTGATAACAGTGGTCGTTTTTCAGCATATCGTATTTCAGCATTCTGGTAGCGGTCTTTCACTCAGCTACTTTCTTATCCCCCCCTTTTTAGATCCAGCTCGCGCAACGACGCTGCATTTCAATTACGATGCCCAGTTTAATACTGCATCGACATGAAAATCGCTTCGAAACGAATGAATAAAGGAGATACTGAACTTATGGCAATGAAACGTGCAAAACGAGACAAAGCAACTCGAGCTTACGCACGCGGCTACTTGTTTGGCAATAAAGGTCGTTCACGCGACCTCTGCCCCTATACCGAAGGTTCTGCTGCGTACAGAGCGTGGATGCTTGGTTGGCGCGTAGGACGTGAGGATCTGTGGGATGGTTACCTAAATAACAACAATGTGGCGTGCGGATAAGCGCCGCCGCTTGCTGGTGGCTAGTTGTTGAATACAGGTGAGTAGTTGTTGAATGCAAATAACTTCAACATTAACCGCTTCATTTCGATGAAGCGGTTTTTGCATCCTGAGCCTGTGCGGGTGGTGCGAGTGTTTGACACGCATAATTCGCCTCCACCGCACGCACACATTCACGCAACAAGGCAGGGCCTCGATAGATAAATCCCGTATAAACTTGCAGCAAGTCAGCGCCCAAACTTGCCTTAACCGCCGCCTGCTTACCATCTACAATCCCGCCGACACCCACCAGCACCCTATCCGTATCGAGCAATTGACGAAACTTACGCAAAACGGCATTCGATTTTTGCGCCACAGGCTTCCCACTCAAACCACCCTCTTCCAATCGTAGTGGACTGCGTGACACCAACGACATATCACGAGTGGTATTCGTTGCAATAACCCCCCGCAAGCCTTCATTGTTAATCACTTTCGCAATCATCTCTATGGCTGCATCATCTAAATCGGGCGCAACTTTCACCAAAATAGGTACATCACGGTGAAATATTCGCGTCAATACGCGCTGCTCTCGCGCGATCGCCGCCAACAAGGTTCGCAAGTGATCACCATGCTGCAATTCACGTAAACCAGGTGTATTGGGAGAAGAGACATTAACGGTGACATAATCAGCTAAGGAATATACCTTTTTCAAACAATGCAAATAATCTTCTTTGGCCAGATTCAGAGAAGTTGACTTATTTTTACCTATATTTACACCAACGATGCCTTCAAATCGTCGTGCCTTGAGGCGTTCGACCAAGTAATCAACGCCTTTGTTATTAAATCCCATACGGTTGATCAGCGCACTATACTCCGGTAATCGAAATAAACGCGGCTTAGGGTTCCCTCCTTGCGGCAATGGCGTGACCGTACCCACCTCGATAAACCCAAAACCCAGGGCGCCCAGTCCATCAATGTAGTCGCCATTTTTATCCAATCCCGCCGCCAGACCAACCGGATTGGGAAAGGGTAACCCTAAACAAGATACAGGGCACCGTGTAGGCGCCGCTGAAAAGAAGCACTTCAACACACCCGCCTTATGTCCCGCACTGATGCACTTCAAAGCCACATCGTGCGCCACTTCGGGCGGCAACGTAAAAAGCGCTCTGCGCAACAGTGGGTAAAATGACACGTTTACTCCCCTCATACTGCTCTAAACCGATGAATGCCAAAAGCAATGGATACAACCATCACCACCGAGCCATTATAACCAGGGAATATAGCAAGCGCATAGCCATCAGACCTTTCTGGCTTAAGCTTCTATTTTTACTTAACAAAGCGTCGCCAGCGCTTGCCTGATCAATTGATCCACTTTGACAGGAGCACTGTACCAGTGCGGCACGGGTGTAGGGTCCTGTTGCTATTCAGCTCGCCGCAGCGAAAAAGCACACTTCGTTGGTTTCAGCATTCCCACCGTTCATACAGCAAAACCGCCCATACAGGCATCAGCCCCCCACGTGAACGCTCCAGTATCTACAGTATATCTAAAGGTGATGCTAAACCAACGAACACGCTTTACCACGAGAGATCATTTGTCTATGAAAAGCCCCCATATCCTGGACTTACCGACTGAATTCGCATCCGCACACCCTCCCCAAGCACGCCGTGAACACGGCGCCGTGCTGGTGGTTGGGCTGCTTATCCTGTTGGGCATGACACAATTGGTGGTATCTAGCATGACGACTTCGATTACACAAGAACATCTGGCGCGCAATACGCAAGAACGCGTCACGATGCTGAACACCTCCGAAACCTTATCCAATTTTGCATTTCAGCAAAATGCCTGGATAAACAAAGCATTAAACTACGTGGATGCCACCGAGTTCACCACCTGGCCCATTTATACCTTCTCCGACGCCAACGTGGTGGGTAAGCAAGTCGCCGATCAATACGACATGGAAATCGAAATTCAGGCTCAACGTAATTTAGCAACCGGCATGTCCGTGGGGAATGGCGCGAGCACCATGACCGTTCAAATGTCTATTCGTTCCCAATCAACTTTAAAAACAAATCCCTCCGTCACAACCACCACTGTGCACGGCTGGCAATTGCTCGCGGCAGGTTGAACGATGATGTGATTTCTTATGCTTTTTTATTCACAAATTATCTATTCACGCACATTTTATCATGCCGGTGATTTACCGGCACGGGCGCAGGTGTTGGTGCTGTGATACCACCCATCTTTTAAAGCGACACGTTCGCCAGGTACACAAGGTACCCATTAATTTGTCGGCTAGTATTATATCTGACAACCAGCAAGAACGCCTCATCTTGCTCACGGTAAAGGCAATAGGTCATGACTGTAACGCACACGTCAACACAAAAACTACGAATTGACCTGTTATCTCGTCTCTTACAACAGATACAACGACAACACATACAACACATTGCTGTGATGTGGCTCAGTTTTTTCTTAACGCTGGGAACAGGGAATTTGGCGTATGGTGACGACACCGAAATTTTCTTTAACAGCCGAGACCCTTCTGCCAATGTGCTGTTTCTGATTGATTCCTCTGGATCCATGAGTGAACCCATTAGTCAAGGTAGCACACGTTTAGACGCCCTCAAACAATCCTTTAGCGAGCTCATCAACAATTCAAAGAACATGAATGTCGGCATCATGAGCTTTACATTACGCGGCGGTAGTGTCATTCAGCCCTTTATTAACCTGGACGACACCTACAACAACACCCAGTTTCCGCTGACCATCCTTGCTGGCCAGCGGGGCAACACCGCACAACAATCACTGAAAGCGGAAAGCTCACCGATCGCGCCGCCTCCCGAATTGGGCGCCATTTTCAACAATAATCGGGTGTACTCTCTCTCCACAGAAATGGGTTCACTGGGTTTTGATCGTGGTTCAATCGCTCTTCAAAATGCCCAATTTAAGATCCAAAATACCAACGACTTCCAATCCATATACCAGGATGGTCTGGGGACCTGGCGCTACGCCAACCCTTCCATACTCTTGGGTTCAAATAGCCTCACCGGATTGCGTTTTAATAACGTGAATATCCCCGCCGGCGCACGCATCATCAGCGCACAGATCACGTTTACCGGTGATCTGCAATTCTTCACGAACCCAGATATCCTGAAACTACAAATTCGCGGTTCAACGAACATGAACCCACCCTCATTCTCCAATTCATTTCCCGTCGAAGCGCAACTCCAACAAGCCTGGCAAAATGAGTCCACCAACGCGGATCAGCACTGGGCGATCAGCGAGCCTTTTTTGCCCAACGAAACATATGATTCCAGCGACATCAGTCACATTATTCAAGAAATCGTCAACAACAAAAATTGGACCAACAAGCGCGCGTTGGTCCTCATGCTGAAACACACGGACGGCATGGGCTCCCGCATCGCAACAGGCATCAATCCCTTTTTCGCTTCCAGCCCACCCCGTTTATCCATTACGTGGATCAATGATTCGAAGAAATACCCCATTATGACTGGCTTGCATTTCGATAAAGTGAATGTTCCACAAGGTGCCACCATCGCCTCTGCTTACTTGACGTTTCACGCCAACAGAAACGAAAGCGGAAATATATCGCTCCATATTGCCGGTCATAAAAGCGGTCATTCCCCACGCTTTCCAGGGGGCGCTCAGCTCAGTTCGACAAACGGCGTCGGCCCCTTGGCTAAACGCACCAGAACAGCGTCCAAAGTCTCCTGGGATATTAATTCGGATTGGAAAAACAACCAATTGTACAAAAGTCCAGATATTACGCCCATTTTACAAGAGTTAGTCAATCGAAAAGATTGGTGTGGTGGCAACGACATCAGCCTTCTCCTCTACCCCAACGCTTTAAGTCAGCAGAATAACCGTCATTTCATTGCATCCGAACACGCCTCCGAGTTATACCCCGAACTGCACATCACTTATACGTATGATAAAAATACGCGTGGTAAAGGCAAATCCACTCAACCCAGCGGTTGCATAGCTCGAAAAATCACCTACCAGATCGCCGCCGATTCCGATGACGTCGAAGAGAATTTTTTTAAACAAATCATTCTAAACTACCCTTTCTTGACCTTTAACAACGGCAACACCATTGCCTTGCGCTTCACCAACATCGATCTCAAAGCCAATACAAAACTGTTTGACGCCACACTGAATGTGACCGCAACCAACCGAGCGACAACAAATACCGAATTAAGCATCCAAATTGAAGACAGCAGCAACTCCGCGCCCATTCTCTGGGCCACCGGTCAAATCAATAATCGTAGCACCTATGGAAACGTAAAATGGACGATCAACGAACCCTGGGAAGCCGGTGGAACCTACAGCACATCAATTGATCTGAAGCCACTGATTCATCACGTCATTCAGAAAGCGGATTGGCAACCCGGTAACGCCATTACCCTCATCATCCACAAAACCAGAGGCGCCGACCGCTCTATTTTGACGCGAGAAAACAGCACACGCTTAGCGGCCTCACTCTCACTCACCGCGAAAGAAGCCGATTTCATACGAGATTTCAATTTCCACAATCGTGACATTCTAACAAAACGCATCGAATCGCTTTCTGCAAAAGGTGCAACGCCCATCGCGGGCATGTATTACGAAGCCGCGCGTTATTTCCGAGGCGACACGGTTGACTGGGGTTCATCGCGTCTCAACGGCGTCACACAAACAGACCCCCTGTGGTTACCGTACTCAAGCATCGCGCAACATCAGCAAGTCAGCCACCCCGACAGTTGGCAGGGCGGCACCTTGACACCCGCAGACTGTACGGGATCCAGCGATCCACGCTGCATACCGGAACGCATTACGGGTACGGCAACCTACCGTTCCCCCATTAAAAACAGCTGTCAGTCAAATCACATTGTCATATTGACCGACGGTGAAGCGAACTCCCACTATGCGCCCGAGAAAATGGATATATTGATGGGTGGCAATACAAACTGCTATCATGACAGCATCGTTCCAGATGAAATGTGCATGCGCACTTTGGCCAGTTATCTGAGAGATAATAACCAGATAACCAATATTGAAGACAGCCACATCAGCACACATTCCGTTGCGTACAACCTGCTCAAACACAGCTCTTCTTACAGCCTATTAGAAGATCTGGCGGAACGGGGTGGCGGTTATTTTCATAGCGCACAAAACGCCGCTCAATTGCGAAACGCATTCGGAAACATCATCAGCAAGATTCAACAACTCTCCGCCACCATTACCCAACCCAGCATCAACGTCAATCAGTTTAATCGCTTATATCACCGAAACAATGTCTATTATTCGTTGTTTTCAACCAGCGGCAAACCCAACTGGGAAGGCAACATTAAAGGATACGCATTAAAAGCACAGCCTGACGGTGCCGTTCGCGTTGTCGATGTAAACGGACAAGCAGCCCTGGATCCCAATACGAACTTTTTTAAAAGCAACGCTAAAAGCTATTGGTCCAAGTCAGCCGACGGCAAAGACGTGACAAAAGGTGGCGTATTGGAAAACCTACCCAATCCAAGCAACCGAACCCTGTTTACCTACCTACACCACACCTTGGCGGATCCCACGAAACACAAGAAAGCCCTTCGCGCTCCACAAAACGCTTTAGATGTAAGCAACACCACCTTACGTTTTGACACCATGTTTGGTGCCGCAGATTTGCAACAAATGCAGCAAATTATCCAGTGGGTCAAAGGCGTTGACATCTTGGACGAGGACCACGACGGGGACAAACAAGAACCCCGCTCCGCCCTTGCGGATTCCCTACACAGCTCACCCATTCCGGTCACCTACGGTGGCACCCCTACTCAGCCCGATGAGGTGATTTTCGTGGGCAGTAACGACGGTTCTCTGCGCGCCTTTGATGCGCAAAGTGGCAGTGAAATGTGGGGTTTTATCCCCGAGGAACTCCTGCCTCTACAGCGACAACTGTTCGAAAACAACAATGTATTCCATCATTCATACGGCATCGATAACACGCCCGTTGTGTGGATTGATGACAACAATCACGACGGCATTATTCAACCCAATACGGATCGCATTATGCTCTACCTCACCATGCGACGTGGCGGGCGCAACGTGTACGCGCTAGACATCACAGACAAAAATAACCCCCGCATGAAATGGGTCATTCGAGGCGGCCTAGGTGATTATCTCAATTTAGGTCAGACCTGGTCACAACCCGTTTTGACTTCCATTCAACTGGCGAATCATGCACCTCAGAAAGTGCTGATTTTGGCGGGCGGCTACGATCCACAACACGACATCGATATAAACAATATGCCGGACAGCAGCACGGGAAACGCCTTGTACATCATCGACGCACTCACGGGTAAACGCATCACCTATGCCAGCAAATCCATTGATTCCAGCGCTGTCGGTCTGGCCATGGCGGATATGAAACACGCTTTTCCTGCAACCGTTAACATTTTGGATCACAATCTGGATGGTCTGGGGGATCAAATTTATGTCCCTGACATTGCAGGCGATTTATGGCGTTTTGATATCACGCATCAGGTCAACAGCGCCTCCGATCTGCTGCACGGTGGTATCATCGCACACCTCGGTGGTGATGCCAGTACTGGAGGACCGCGCCGCTTTTTCGCCAAACCGGATTTGAGTTTACTGCCCAGTGGAGGGCGCGTCACATTAACCATTGGTTTGGGTTCAGGTGAAGCCACATCACCGCTCAATCAAACGATCCAAAATCGCTACTACGCGATCACCCAACCCAGTTCCTTTCTGAAACCCAGCAAATATCAAGCCATAGATGAGCAAGATTTAACTGATATTTCAAATGGTTTGCAAGCTGAAGAGGCCCTGGCTCGAGGTGGTTGGTATCTCTCGCTGAATCAAGGGGAAAAAGTAATTTCCAGTCAAAGTGGTACCACATTTAATCAAGTGGGTTTCTTTACCACGTACTCCCCCATTACGAGCGCGAGCGCGAACGCAAACACCGCTAACACAACCGCCTCATCGTGCACTAACATTCCCACCAGCACCGCGCGCCTCTACGCCATTGACATGAGAACAGGGCAAAGTGCGCTGGATCTCAATCACGACGGTCAATTGAACCATTCGGATCGCGCGGTACAATTGAAAACATCCGCCATTCCCGCTGCCCCCAGTCTCCTGTTATTGGAAAACGTTGATCACCCTGTCATTCTGGTGGGCACCGAAACCCCCCTGGAAGATATGATGGCATCGAATCCGAATCTGAGCTCTAAAAACCAGGAATGGAAACGCATTTATTGGGAGAACCACCATTGACGCTTCTCCCCATAAGCGTGACTCATAGCGCAATACAACCATGATGTACTCTTGTTTTTGGACATTAAATTCAAGAATCAAATACTTCGGCCAGCCCCTCAGGGGCAAAGCAAACGAAAAAGGCTATAACTTAATTTATGATGACACGTAAACACAGCGGTATGAGCCTGATTGAGCTGATGGCCACTTTAGCCATTGCGGCAATACTGACTGCCATGGCCATTCCCGGCTACAGCACATTCATTATGAACAACCGGGCTGTCGCCACATTCAACACGTTCACCAGCGCTCTGCAATACGCGCGCAGTGAAGCCATTCGCCGTAACACAAACATAACCGTCTGTGCCTCGCAGGACTTTTTAAATTGTGGCCCATCCAATGAGTGGGAAAAAGGTTGGATTATTTGCGACAGCAGCGCCTGCGGTGTCGAAGTACTCAAAATTGGCGAAGACATTTCCGAAAACTTCACCCTACGCGCTTCTACGGATTTTTCCAATGATCGGCGCATCACCTTTTCCAGTGATGGCACGCTGGCCAATAACGATGGGCGCGGTTCCTTCGTTTTATGCGACAGTCGAGGGACTTCTGATGCAAAAGCCATCATCTTAAACGCCGTCGGACGCACACAACGTGGCTTTGATGACGACAACGATGACATTGTCGATGATCACAACGGAGCAAACGTCGGATGCTAATGAACGACCCTGCCCCCTCTTTTCGTCCCGCTTCTCAATCAAAGGGTTTCACCTTGGTTGAATTGTTGGTGGCGGTGGTCGTACTGGCCATTGGTTTACTGGGTATGGCCGGCTTACAAACGACCGGCTTAAACACCAATCAAAGCGCCTACTACCGAACGCAAGCCACCAATGCCATCTCGGATATTTTGGATCGCATGCGCGCCAACCCGGTTGGCCTAGAAGCCGGCGCCTACGACAACATCGATGTTGCCAGCAACCCGCCTTCTGCACAAACGTGCATCACGCAAGACAGCGGCTGTACGCCGCTGCAATTAGCAAACTACGATATTAGAGAATGGGCAAAACTGTTCGTTGACGTTGACAACGAAGGCAGCGATTTCCGCCCTCAACTCCCGGGTGCAACGGGGACCGTCAGCCGCACAAACGGTACCTCTGTTTTCACGGTGACGGTCACGTGGCAGGAGACCGATTGGTCCGCGAATCGTCAAAAGGCCATTGAGAATAAAACCTTATCCATGCGCGTCAGTTTATAATGCATTATTTTATAAATTGTTTTAAAGCGTTCATACATCAGGTCTGTCTCCGCGCCTCATCATCAATCGCCAAACGGGTCTCACGCTTAGAGATGGAATCGGACACATGAACCAGTACCCCCCGCAGCGCGGGTTCAGCTTGGTTGAAATTCTCATTACCATAGGGCTCGGCGCCTTTATATTGGCGGGTATTTTAAAAATACTCGCCAATACACGAGACACCCACCGCTTAGAAGTGGGTATAGCTGAAGTGCAGGATAACGGGCGTTATTTAATTGATCGCTTATCGGAGGCCATTCGTTACCGAGGCTATTTCGGCTGCCTCCCTCCCGTACAAGTGGAAACTTGGAACTCATCGCCCCTGGATTGGGGTAGCGTTGTTCGCCTTGAACCCATCGCCACCAATGCACCGAGTCCCAATAGCAACGCCGCCGCATTACGTGGTTTTACCGTCACGCCTCAAGGAAATTGGCAACCGGATCCCAGTCACAGCGCCATCGATTACCACACTGCCGATCTCGCACAAATACGCGACAGCGAGCACCCACCCCGTCCTGGCTCCGACGTGTTAAGCATACAATATGCCTCAGCAAACAGCGTCGATGTGAGCAAGCCCATGTCAAACCAATCGAGCCCCGTTGTCATTGCCAACAACAGTTTGAATTTAAACCAAGGCGATTTGGTTTTGGTCAGCAACTGTTTATACGGTGACGTATTTGCCATCAGCAACGAACCGGCGGACACGGGGCCCATAGCCCTAAAGCACCAAACGCCTTATAATCAAAATAGTAAATTGTTTTATCCCTATACTAAAAATGCCAAAGTCAGACGTTTCATCGCTGAAACGTTTTTCGTAGCCGACAGTGGACGAACAGCCGTTGATGGTAACGCCATTTATTCGCTCTATCGCGCTTACCCCAGTACGAGTCCTACCGCTAATGATTTAACGTATGAAGAACTGGTTGAAGGCGTTGAGTTCATGAAAATACTGTATGGTCAACGCGTCAGTAAAAACAACATTCACTACGTCAGCGCCCCCGACAACGCGAAGGCCAACAGCGCGTTTTGGCTGAGCGTGGAAAGCATTCAATTGGCGCTGTTGCTGCGCGCCACCACCCCAACTCTTTCTGCGGATAACACCACGGTATACCGCTTACTGGGGGAAAATATTGGCCCAGGTGAAACCCTTCACTACCAGGCAGATCGCTCGTACCGGCAGGTTTTCAAAACGACCGTTTACTTGAGAAACCGCAGTTAACGAACCCGGTCGCCCACTTCCCCTCGACAAAAAACCCCGACAAAAACCCCATGACAACAACAATCACACGACAAAACCAGACGACAATACCACGTAAAAAACACGCGAGAAAACACACGCGTTGACGCGTACTGAAAAAATGCTAGCAATGGAAAACCGGCTGCCTTTCCTCTACAGTCCAAAGAGGCTATACGCCTATATCGCATCGTCATGTACAAACACATGGAAAAATCGCATTCACCCTTCATACGGAGATGAACACCATGCGAAATCACATCGGTCGCGCTGCCTTTTTTAAACAACACCCTCGCGCCTGCGCTTTAGCCGCCTTGGATGAAGCCACCAACCAACAAAAGAAAATAACCCCAGGGGCCATTAAAATAAAAAAAGGACAATTTACCGGAAAAACAGCTGTTATTGTTGGATCGGGTATCGGCGGACTGACCACGGCTTACGAATTATTAGCGCAAGAATCGGGCGCGCAGGTCATCGTGCTGGAAGCACAAAATCGAACGGGTGGGCGCTGCTTAAGTCTGCGAACCGGTGATACGCTCACCGAAGACCAAGACAGTGAATTGTTTGGCTCCCAAGCGGGAAAAACCCAAGTGGTGCGTTTCAAGCAACCCCGTGGTGACAGTCAACCTTATCTCAACGCCGGTCCAGGACGGATTCCAAGCAGTCATAAGCGATTATTGGGTTATTTGAAACGATTTGCAGTGGCGGTGGAAGTTTACGTCATGAACAGCGGATCCAATTTGGTTCAATTGGAGGGGGGGCCATTTAACAGTATGCCCGTCACCTATCGCCAACTCGATCACAACACGCGAGGCTGGTTGGCGCAAATGGTCTACGAACACGCCGAACAATTGTTGCAAGACACCATTCACTGTGACGCTTCGACCTTGAAAACCCGTGTTGAACAACTCCAAGATCTGATGATTTCATTTGGCGAGCTCGTCGCAACTGGCGAAAACAAGGGTCAATATGAAGTCACCGCCGGTGAAACCGGTTTTGAAAACGCACGCGCCAGAGCGGGCTACGCCCGTTTGCCCGGCGTCAGCACAGGCGTCATTGCTGAGGCCTTGAGTTTCGACGACTTACTGGCTTCCGAATTTTACAATTCGCGCTTTTATCAACCCGTCGACTTTCTCTGGCAACCCACGCTGTTTCAACCCGTTGGCGGCATGGACCACGTGCAACGCGCTTTCGCGCAAGAAATTGCGGCGCTCGGTGGCGTCATACATCTAAACAGTCCCGTCGCGCACATTGACTGGGATGAAAACAAACAACAATTCAGACTATCCGTCAGTCAAATGGGCTCCGACACTCCCATCATCTACGAAGCGGATTATTGCTTCTGCAACGCCGCCATCCCCTTTCTGAAGAACATCCTATCCGACACCTTGCAAGGCAGTAATACCGGAAAAGGATTCAGTGATGATTTCAAAACTGCTTTGAAAACCGTATATCAAGCTCAATTTGATCCCAAATCTCTGGGTGGAACTGAAACGGACAGTGGTTATATTCAGCGCTTTCTGGCTTGCACCACCAAAGTGGGCTGGCAAGCGGATCGCCACTTATGGCAAGGCAGCCACTTACAAACCATAGTGAATCAACAAATTGGAGACGATGTGATCGAGGTGGTCGATTCCGAAATCGGCGTTGTGCCTATTTTTGGGGGTATTTCCTGGACCGATAACGACATCACGCAAATCTGGTATCCCTCCAACGATTATCAAGATCAAAAAGGGATATTAACCGGGGCCTACAACTTTTCCGAAACCGCGTACACCTGGGGTAAACTACCCATCTCCGAGCGCCTCCACAATGCTCGAGAAGACGCAAAACGCTTTGGTAAGGCCTTCGGGGAAGGCCTGAGCGACGGCGTCGCCATTGCCTGGCAGAACATGCCTTATATCAAAGGTGGCTGGGCGCAATGGCAAGCGCTGGGTGATAGCGATGTGGCGGTCAAACAATTCAACGTCCTTGCACAAGGCTCCGGCATCCTCCAGGCCAACGGCGCCCTCAGCGACCCCAACTTTTTCATCATTGGAGATCAAATCTCTTCGCTGCCCGGCTGGCAAGAAGGTGCCATTGCCTCAGCATTAAACGCCTTATCACGTGCTTGTCGCCCGGATTTGGAAATTCCACATCTGGCCAGCTTGCCAGATACGCGCCTGATGGTAGAAGGCGTGTAAGCTCAGAACCGCGCAACATGCTATTGCTGAGGAACAAGATTTTGAGGCTAAATATTTTGAAGAACTGTATTTTGAGGAAAACAATTTCGGACAGTTTTTAAGGCAAAACCCGTGCGACCCATGGGCAATTTCTGAAATAATTGGATCACAAAACCAGAATTATTGAGGAAAATTGCTCATGCATGCTGGCACAATCGACTCGCACAAGCAACTCGCACAGTCGACTCACACAATCAACTGATCAACCTCCCCTGCACTTCTCTAGTTTATCAATGCCGCTTGAAAATTTGTGAATTTTACCTATGTAAATTTTCCCATTTCATCTAAAAGTGTCGAAAATTACCTTTTATGTCAAATCAAACTGTGTATAATTATTGACACGACGGACAACAGGATGCTCATCCCGTCACGTCGCGGATTAAATCAATTTTTCATTTGAGGGCAGAATAAAATGAGCAGGCAGAGCAATTCGTTTAAATTTTTCATCAAAAGCAGAAAAAGTATGAGTCGCTTACTTTTCAGTGGTGCACAGCTGTTAAGCGCCTTGATCGTGTGCTTCGCCAGCAGCGCCTATGCCGCTGACGGCGCAACGCTGTTGGCCGCCAAATATAAACAATGCCCAGATCGTTGGGCTCCGTCCAGTGCGCCTGGTGGATGTTCGCCAACGTTTTTTACTTTGGAACTTGCCGGTCTCAAAGAAACATTAAGATGCCCAAGTGGTTGGGTGGAATCCAGCGTCCCTGGCGGCTGTTCACCGGAGTTTTTTACGCTGCGCTTAAATGGTGTTCGTGATTCAATTCGGTCTTGCCCGGATGGCTGGGTTCGATCAAGTGCTCCCGGTGGCTGCTCACCTGGCTACATCACATTAAAACAAGCGGGTCTACGCGCCATTAACACGTGTCCAGATGGTTGGGTGCGCTCCAGTGCGCCTGGTGGTTGTTCTCCAGATAATTTCACATTGGAAACGGGCTTTGATGGTATTGACCGCGCCTCGTTTCATTGTGCTTTCGGTGCGGCGTGCGACACGATGATTGAGAGCATCAAGGCGCTCGGTGGCACATGCAACAGTAATGGTCCTGATACAACGTGTGACTTACCTCCCTTGATTGATGAGGACAATTAATAAATTGTTGTTTGTGAGCGCTGTTTCATACGTGTGTTTAACACCAACCCACGCGACTTGAAACAGCGCACATCATCGTTCTTACAATGAATTGTTATCAAACACACAATCCGTTCGTTTCTTGCAGCGCTGTCGTGAATTTAACCGCTTTTATTGCTCATCCTTGAGCGTTTCTTCTAGATCCTTGGCATATTCATCATAAGACTGATCATAGTCTTTCATGCATTCCTCGTACTGCGACTGAGGAAGTTTCTGACATTCGGATTGTCTATTTTGTTGAATAGCAGTATATACCTGTTCATGAGTACACCCACTAATAGCACCTAGTAAAATCAACAATCTAAATATGTTTCTTGTCACGGTACCTTTTCCTAGAAAATTACATAACACACAGCCGAGCATGTTTTTTGCGTCGACTGGAGCGCATTATTGGGCAGCCTTGATCACGTGCCAATCCCACGTCCTGTAGTTCGATCATTTGGTCGGTAAAAGAGCAACCCCATTGTCGCGAAAGCCGCGAACGATGCTCCGACAATAAATGTAACCGTAGCACCGTAAATGCTCCATAGTGACCCAGCGATAACGCTTGCCAGCAACAGCACCCCACCACTTACCAGATTAAACACACCAAAGGCCGTCCCCAGTAGCTCAGAGGGTGCCGTATCGGCGACAAGTTTCGATAACAAGCCTTGGGTGAATGCCATATGCAGTCCCCATAACGCCACACCAAGGAAGACGAGCGGCGGAGATACGGCCATCGCTAATATGACATCAGCGACGATGAGTAATCCAAGTCCGAACACTAATAGCTTTCGAGCCGAAAGTCGGTCAGCCGCCACGCCTGCAGGATAGGAAAATAATGAGTAGACAATATTCATCACAATCATAATTGCAGGCACATAAGCGATAGCAAGTCCGACGTCCTGAGCCCG
>JARRRL010000016.1:0-18843 GCA_037380725.1 Gammaproteobacteria bacterium
TTTCGGTGCGCGAACCTTCTAAGGCGTCTACCATCTGTCCGTCACGATCGTTGCCCAACGTTGCCACAACCAAAGCTTGTGTCTCGCCACGAGTGAATAACGCCGAACCGTGCGTATCAGACAAGACCCCAACTTCGGCCACAATGGGGCGAACAGAAGTGTGATCCCGTCCATCAATGCGCGGCTTGTGCGCCAACACACTCTCACGCACACACTGTTTTTCCACGACAGAAAAAGCGGCTTTTATTCGATTCGCGTCAAACGTCTCTTCCGATGCCTCATCCTCTGTTGACAGCTGATCAACCGCTGCTTGACGCAGCTCCGACAAGCGGTCATAACGCACTTTCTTATTGGTAATTTGATACGCTTCGGTGATGGGCGCTTCAAAAACGCCAGCGACACGCGCAATCGCCACTTCATCACGAGCGGGAGCGCTCCATTCCCACGGCGTCGGATTAACCTCCGCAGCAAACTCACGAATGGCGGTAATTACTCCTTGCATCTCTTGATGCCCAAACAACACGCCACCTAACATCTGGTCTTCCGTCAGCTCTTTCGCCTCAGATTCAACCATGATAACGGCTTGATCTGTACCCGCTACAACCAAATCCAGATCTGAACGCGCCTGCTCTTCATAGCTGGGGTTCAGCACGTACATATCATCAACGTAACCCACACGCGCCGCGCCAATAGGGCCATTGAAAGGCAAACCCGAAATGGCCACAGCCGCCGAAGCACCAATCAAGGCGGCGATATCCGAGTCATACTGTTTATCCGTTGACAAGACCGTTATCATTACCTGAACTTCCGATTTAAAACCATCCGCAAACAGCGGACGCAACGGACGATCAATAAGACGACTGGTCAGCGTTTCTTTCTCCGATGGACGACCTTCTCGCTTGAAAAAACCGCCGGGAATTTTGCCCGCTGCGTACGTTTTCTCCTGGTAGTTCACCGTCAACGGAAAGAAATCTCGCTCCTGGCCTGGCGCCGCGTTTTTGCCAACAACGGTGGCTAATACCGTGGTATTACCCAAGGTTGTCAACACAGCTCCAGTCGCTTGTCGGGCAATTCGACCCGTTTCCAATATCAGCTTAGCGTCACCAAACTGGACTTCTTTCCTTACGATTTTAAACATAGGTTTCCTCAGTGATCCAAAACAAAACGGATGGTCTTACTTTCTTAATCCCAAGGACGCGATCAGATCATTGTATCGATCTAGACTTTTACGCTTGAGGTAATCGAGCAGCTTACGACGTCGGTTAATTTTTCGAATCAAGCCACGGCGTGAATGGTGATCTTTCTTGTGCGCTTTAAAATGACCTTGTAAGTCGTTAATGGAGTGCGTCAACCACGCCACTTGCACTTCTGGAGATCCCGTATCCTTGTCGGACAAACGATACTTAGCGATCACTTCTGCTTTTTGCGCTTTACTCAAAGCCATTGTTAGACTCCTCAACAACAAGAACATGCTCAGTAAACAAACTAAGTACCACGCATGTTTGCAGTACTTAGCGACTCATAAACCTGATCGACTTTTCTTTTCTTTCAAAATTTTGGAACAAACCCAAAAAGGCTCGTATTCTCTCACGTTTCGGCCAAAAAAACAGCCGAACAGCGCAATCATCAAGCAGACCGAACCAATCGGCGCGGTGCCACTCGGCCATCGGCCAGTACCTCTCCGACACCCACAAACCCATCCTGGCTTCCGTGATCGTCTAAAACGTGATGGATTTGAACCCAATCATCCCCCGACACCTCGATGGGCACTACCGCTTGACCTTGCAGCAACTTTATGGTCGACTCACGCGATAACAGCGCCTTAGGCCAATGAGACACCGCGCTGCCGATCGGCTGAAGGCAGCGGTCGAGCGCTTCTGGTCCTTCCTGCTCCGCCAATGCAGTTAATTGCGCGACACTCACGGTTTGGCTCAGCAAAAATGACCCCGCCTGAAGCCGACGTAACGCCAGTACATGCCCACCAACACCCAATGCACGACCGATGTCTTCAATCAAGGTTCGCACATAGGTCCCTTTCGAAACCGCCACTTCTAATGTCAGTTTCGGAGGCTCCCATTGCAGCAAGGTTAACTGGCGAACCGTAATTTCACGCGCTCCACGATGAACCGTGATGCCTTGTCGCGCCAACTTGTACAACGGTTGCCCTTTATGCTTCAAAGCAGAAAACATCGGTGGTACTTGTTGAAAAGTACCTCGAAAGGGTGCTAAAGCTGATTCAATGTGTGACACCGGCCACGCTGGAACGGAACACGTTCTCGTCACAAGGCCTTCGGCGTCTCCCGAATCAGTGGTCACACCCAATAGGGCCGTTACCCGATAAACCTTATCGCTATCCAATAGGTACTGAGAGAATTTAGTGGCCTCGCCAAAACAGAGCGGAAGCACCCCATAGGCCAGCGGATCTAAACTGCCTGTGTGGCCGGCTTTCTCGGCCCGATACAAACGCCGGACTTGCTGTAAAGCTTGATTCGACGACAGACCGGTGGGTTTATCCAAAACCAACAGTCCATTTACCGATCGATTAAAATATCTTGACACACGTCCACACTCAATATTTTGCTTCACCTTGCTTCTTCATTTGAGCGCCGACCTCAACCATGATGCTGGCGGGGGGGCTTACACTGATGAAGGGCGAGATGCTTTGGCTTCCTGAATCAAACGATCAAGACGGAATCCACGCTCGTTCACTTCATCAAAATGAAAACGCAAAAGCGGTGTTGATCTTACTTTTAATTGTTTGGACAGCTCCGTCCGTAGAAAACCACTGGCTTTGCGTAAAATCGCCACACAACTTTCAGAGGTCATGTCATCAGAAGCGGCCAAAAAGGTGACATAAATATCCGCATAACCCAGGTCTTTACTGACCTTAACACCCGTCACCGTCACCATCCCCAAGCGCTTATCATTCAGCTTAGCGCGAATCAGCAACGCTAATTCCTGGCTAATTTCACCGGCCAGTCGTTTTACACGTGTCGCATCAGCCACCTTTATACATACTCCACTTCGTCATACACAACAGCATACCATCACAGTGAGCGCGCAATTTTCTTCACTTCGTATGCTTCGACCTTATCACCCGATCGAATATCAGAATAACTGCGTACCGCCACACCACATTCCATACCATTGCGCACTTCATTCACATCTTCTTTGAATCGACGTAACGATTCCAATTCACCTTCGAAGACAACAATGTCATCACGCAGCACGCGAATGCGCTTGTTACGCAGCAGGGAACCTTCCAGCACCATGCAGCCAGCCGCCACACCAAATTTCGACGAGCGGAAAACATCTCTCACTTCAGCAACGCCTAGGATTTTTTCACGTAACTCCGGTTGCAGCAATCCCGACAACGCGGCTTTAACATCATCAATAATGTCATAAATGACACCATAATAACGAATTTCGAGACCTTCATCCTGGCACAGCTTCTTCGCGGTGGCGTCTGCACGCACATTAAAACCAACCAATATGGCTCCCGTTGTCAGGGCCAAATTCACATCCGATTCCGTGATACCACCAACACCGGAGCCAACGATGTTCACCGCGACTTCATCATTACCCAAATCCATGAGCGACGCGTGCAGGGCCTCCAATGAACCACGCACATCCGTTTTCAACACCACATTGATGCTGGACACTTTGCCATCTTCACCAAAAAACAGTGATTCCAAATTGGCCTTCTGAACACGAGCCAATTTAGCTTGTCGCCGCTTCAAACCTCGATGCTCCGCAACCTCTCGCGCCTTGCGCTCATCGGGCACCACCAAAAACTCATCGCCAGCATCCGGCACACCAGCCAAACCCAAAATCTCCACTGGCGTTGATGGTCCCGCAACAAGAGGCGTAGTGCCTTCGTCATCAACCATCGCTCGAACTCGCCCAATGTGCTGTCCAGCTAAGATCATGTCTCCAATTTGTAAGCGCCCTTGCTGAACCAACAGCGTCGCCACCACACCTCGCCCTTTGTCCAAGCGCGCTTCCACAACAACGCCCGATGCAGCGCCTGATGCACGCGCTTTCAGTTCAAGCATTTCCGATTGCAGCAACACCGCTTCAAGCAACGTGTCAATACCTTCTCCCGTGTGAGCGGATACATTCACAAACTGTACATCCCCGCCCCACTCTTCTGGCACCAATTCTTTACGCGCTGACAGTTCATTGCGCACACGATCGGGATCCGCCGCAGCCTTATCAATCTTGTTAACCGCCACAACAATGGGCACGCCAGCCGCTCGCGCGTGATCGATGGCTTCCTCGGTCTGTGGCATCAAACCATCATCAGCGGCCACCACCAGAATCACCACATCCGTGCACTGCGCACCTCGAGCCCGCATCGCCGTAAATGCCGCGTGACCAGGAGTATCTAAAAATGCGATGTTGCCTTTATCGGTTTCAACATGATAAGCCCCGATGTGCTGTGTGATACCACCGGCCTCGCCAGCCGTCACTTTCGAGCGACGAATGTAATCCAGCAATGACGTTTTACCGTGGTCAACATGACCCATAATGGTCACCACAGGCGCTCGGTGGATTTCCGCTTCATCATCAGAGTGAACCGCCGCCGACAGCAATCGCTTCAACTCTTCTTCTGCGGAATCCTCATTGATCAGCGCATATTTATGCCCCATTTCTTCCACAACCAAAATCGCTGTATCGCGATCGATCAATTTTGTTGATGTCGTCATGACACCCAGCTTCATCAATTGACGAACCACTTCAACCGCTTTAACCGACATCTGATTGGCCAAATCCGACACCACAATCGTATCACCCACCCGCACTTCTCGCACAATGGGTGCAGTGGGCTGCGTGAAGCCGTGGGTCACAGAGAGTTGCTTGGCTAATTTAGCGCGATGCCTCACCGCACTGCGACGACTGCGCTTGGTGCGTTTCTCTTCCTCAGCAATACTTTCTTCAAAAGCCTGCTGAACCAAAACGTCATCAGAATCCGGCTCATCCTCAGTCACCAGCTCACCTTCAGCCGCCGACTGTCCATCGCGTTTCTCCAATTCTTCAGCCATACGGCGCGCTTCTTCAAGCGTACGCTGACGTGCTTTTTCATCCGCCTCTTTGCGCAATTGTTCCGCCTGACGACGTGCGCGATCTTGCTCTAAACGCTTCTGTTCCAACTGCTCTTTGATCTTTTGCTCATGCTGCGCCAACTCTTGTTGCGCTCGCGTTTTTTCATCTTCCGAGACCAACGCTGTCCGAATCGATTTTGACTTCGCCTTTGTCGATACCGGGGCAGACGAAGCCGACGTTATCTCCTCGTCTTGTGCCTGTTCTTGCTCCAGTGTTTGCTGCTGCTCGTCCTCGCTCACTTGCTGCTGCATGGCTTCCGAGGCTTGAAGCGCCGCCGCCATCTCAGCTTCGGCCACCTGCGCAGCTTCTTCGGCGCGCTCGGCTTCCGCTTCTGCACGACGAACATCTTCTTCTTGCGCCTCACGCTGCTCTGCCGCCGCTATTTCCTCTTGTGTTGTCATCTCTTCCATGACAACACTGCGAGGTATATAGGTACGCTTTTTCCGCACTTCAACGTTCACCGTCTTATTAGACTTACCCTGCCCTGATACTTTCAGCGTGGAAACACTCTTACGCTTAAGCGTGATTTTCTTCTCAGTCAGGCCGCCATGAGACTGCTTCAGATGCGAGAGAAGCTGCTGTTTCTCTTCGTCCGAAACGACTTGCTCAGAACTACCATGATCCAAGCCCGCATCCTTCATTTGCTTAAGCAGCTTCTCCACCGGAATGCCTACGACTTCCGCCAGTTGCTTCACCGTCACTTCTGCCATTGCCAATCTCTCATTCCTTCCGCCGCTTGCCAGCACCCACAAAGAGCGCTTGCATCTATTTCGGTTCGAAAAACCCATTCTGCGAGCCTGAGCATCTCGCTAAGCGCGGTCAGCACCATGGTTTTTCTACCTATGCAGTACTAAAACCGCACATGACTATGCATCAGAGCCATTACGATGAGGCAGGAGATGGCGCATCATCGGCATCAGCTACATCAGACGCTTCAAACCAATGCGCACGCGCCGCCATTATTAATTTACCAGCCCGCTCTGCATCCATTTCATCGATACTCAGTAAATCATCGATAGCCAGCTCAGCTAAATCTTCCCGAGTAATCGTACCGCTATTGGCTAATTCCAATGCAAGGCGTCGATCCATACCTTCAAGCGCCAACAGATCTTCCGCCGGTTCAATACCTTCCAAACGCTCCTCGGACACCAAAGCACGCGTCAGCAACACATCTTTAGCCCGTGAACGCAAAGCTTCAACTAAATCCTCATCAAACGCATCAATAGCCAACATTTCTTCAAGCGGCACATACGCCACTTCTTCAACCGTAGTAAATCCTTCTTCCACCAACACTTCAGCCAAATCTCGATCCACATCCAGGTCTCTCATGAAATGATCCACGGCCTGGCTGCTTTCTTGATTGAGCTTGCTTTCTGCTTCTTCGACCGTCATCACATTTAGCGTCCAGCCGGTGAGCTGACTGGCTAAACGAATGTTTTGACCACTGCGGCCAATCGCCTGAGCCAACTGCTCCTCACTGACAGCGATATCCATCGCGCCACGCTCTTCGTCTACAACAATCGAGACCACTTCTGCCGGAGACATCGCACTAATCACAAACTGAGCCACGTTATCATCCCATAAGATGATATCAATACGCTCACCGCTGAGTTCATTCGAAACCGCCTGCACCCGTGCACCGCGCATCCCCACGCACGCACCCACTGGGTCAATGCGCTTATCATTAGTCTTGACAGCAATTTTGGCTCGCAATCCTGGATCGCGGGCTGCCGATTTAATCTCGAGCACTTGCTCTCCGATTTCAGGCACTTCAATTTTAAAGAGCTCAATCAAGAAAGCAGGACTGGTGCGACTCATGATGAGCTGCGGCCCCCGATTATCGGGCCGAATGTCATGCAAGATACCTCGAATTCGCTCTCCAACCCGAAAGTTTTCTTTGGGGATCATTTCCTCACGAGGAATCATCGCTTCCGCGTTCCCGCCAACATCGAGAATAATACCATCCCGCACAACTTTTTTTACGGCGCCGGAGATCAAATGCCCGACCTCTCCCCGGTAACGTTCAACAATCTTCTGCCGTTCCGCTTCGCGTACTTTTTGGACAATCACCTGCTTCGCGGTTTGAGCTGCAATCCGACCAAAATCCACAGAAGGAATGCTTTCCTCAAAATAGTCGCCGTAATCCAAGGCTGCGCCCTTCTCGTGGGCGATGTCCAGCGCCATCACGCGGTGCACATTTTCCCATTCTTCCGAATCATCAGGGATAATTTTCCAACGGCGGAAAGTCTCGTAATCTCCCGATTTACGATCAATTTGAACACGCACATCAATATCTTCAGGATATCGCTTCTTTGTCGCTGTCGCCAACGCCATTTCTACCGCTTGAAAGATATCTTCTTTCTCGACACCTTTTTCGTTCGAGACGGTTTCAACCACCAGTAGAATTTCTTTGTTCATTTCCCTGCCTCAAAGACCGAATACAGCCTCATGGACCTCGCCTTGCTTCTCACGCAACCCCCTCCGTACACTGCTACTGTAGCGTACTCAGACCCGCGAAACGCGCCCACCAATCGTACAATTTTTCTCTATTATTTGACACCGACAAATCACTCAGAAAGCGTCAACCTATTATTACATACAATGAATACGTGCAATGAATACGTGAAACGAATACCTGTAATTAACATCTACCTTAAACATGTGCTACGAATAGGCCACCATCAAAACGGCCACAATACCATTTTATGAATCGCATCGGCGGGCACACGGTATGCCGTATCCTGCACCAGCACCACAACAGCACTGTCTTCCACCGTTTTCAAGATGCCTTGAGCTTTTTTCTTCAAATCATCAATCGGTCGTTTCAAAGCCAAACGGATGGTCTCACCACAGTAGGCCTCGCACTGAGCCAATGTAAACAAAGGTCGCTCCATACCAGGCGATGACACCTCTAGATTGTATTCCCCAGGTATCACAGCCTCGACATCCAACAAGGGGCTGACTTGGCGACTCACGACCGCACAATCATCGACCGAAACTCCTTGTTCGGAGTCTATGGAGTCAATATAGATGCGCAACACGCGAGCGGATTGATCATTTGCCCATTCACAACCCCAAAATACCAGGTCACAGGTACGAACAACCGGCGCCACCAGGCGCTCCACATCCGCCAACACGCCCACTGGTTGTCCCCACGCCAAACTACGACCTCCCGCACCCTTATCCAACAGCTTGAATAAACAGTAAAACCAATAAAAAAGGGCCCGATGGCCCCATTCACTCACGTAACACTTGACGTAAATCTCACCAAGATACACCTGTGGTCCAGAGGTAACCAGAGAACTCTGCTTTCTTGCCCAAGACGCTACTCTACTCGCCCAAGACAGAGCGCAGCGTATCATCAGACTGCCACGGTGCGCAGGATTATAGCAGTAACCAACACCTTGCTTCAATCCCAAGCCAATATCAATTCGCAGCACCCCAACACGAGTTCAGCGCTGCCAATTCGCGCGCCGCGCAGCATTGGAGCAAATATAACCGATTAGCGCATACCAACTCAACATTTCCCAAGCCAAGGTCTCACAACTCACCTCGTCGCACTGTGTCGTCGCACTGCGCCGATCTCCCAGGCGAATCACGCAGCAGCAAAGTTCTTTCCCCATCCTATACTACTGTTTGAGTGTTGGATTTTTTTAAGGCGCCGCCTAAAGTCATCGGGCCATCAATACACCAACAGCGGAAAAATCCAACGAGGGTACTTGCCCCAGCATCCTCAACCTATGCGCTGAGCGACACAGAAACGCAGAACAGAACAGAACAGAAAGGAAACGGCATGATCATTCAGCTTATTACATCAATCCCGATGCGTCATGCTTTAATTGCAATCCTTTCTGGTATCATGGCTTCCCTGACGACACACAGCACACGCTTATTTTTATTTCCGTTATTCATTTTATTAGCGGTCGTACTGATTACTTGCCTCACCAGTGCCACGACACACTCGCCCAAAACATTGACTGGTCGCCGCACATGATTTCAAACCTATTCCTCGATATTGATCTCGATTTTTTATATGCTTTTTTACACGTCCAGCTTATACTGGCTTTACTCTACATCATTGCGTTTCAATTTTTGCAACGACGTTTTTTACTCTCGCAACAGAACCTCACCCATTCGCTTGCCTCTACGGATCTCAAGTCAATCAAACTGGACACCGACCGTAATTCAGCAGAATCCAACACGTTTGGCGTCACCGACTATCTGCAAAGCCTTGAACAAGAAATAGAAAAAATTGAAAGCATCCTTCACGTCTCCGGCCCCGACAGCATCAATTTCGATTCGATCGACGCCAACTCACTGGAATTACCACTGGTCATGCGATACCTCTTTCTGAGCGCCGAAAGAGAAACGCTGCTCAACAGCAACTCCGAGAAACAGTATTTAAAAAATATACACTTATCTTTTTATCGTATTTTCAAAATCATTGAATCACTGCTCCTCAAAGATCTGTGCCAAGAAGGCTTGCCACCCCCCGCAACACAAACTGGTGAACAAACTGATGAACAAACTGGCGAACAAAAAGGCGAACCAGAACAGGTCATCGAGCCCACATTCCTGAACACCGAAGAAAAAATCAGTTACTACGAAGAGCGCATCGAAACACTGGACCACTTCAGAAATCTCTTTTTCGAGCTGCAAGATGATTATGGGCAGCTGGAAAACAAATACCAAACTATACTCAATGCCACAAAACAGCATGAAGCCAATCCGACACCAACGGAGGGCGCCACCGAAAACATCAACAACCTCTTCGATCAGGCCAAAGAAGATTTGCTTAAATTTGATTTTAAAAAAATAAAAGAAGAATACGAAGAACGGCTCGCTCGCGCCAAAAAAGAAGGCGAACAATCAGAACAATCCTACCAATCCCTTATCGAAGAACAAGCCACCGAAAAACTCCAACTGACGCGATCCATCTCCAAACTCAAAACAGAAAACAAAACACTCAAAGACGAACTCATGCGATTTGAGAAAAAAGCAGATACGCTTGACAAAGTAAAATCAAAACTCCATCGCATTGAGTCCTCACTGGAGTCCGCTCGGGAAGAAAACGCCCGATTGCAAAATGAATTAACCGAAAAAGACAAAAGCATCATCGTGTTGGAAAACCAAAAGGCATACGTCGAACAGCTGCGCGGCATGATCCGGACACACACCAACGAAGCCAAAACCATGGTGTCCAGAATTTTCAAAATAAGCGACGAAAACAAAAAATTATCGTCGAAATACAGCGCGCTCAATAAAAAATACAACGAACTGCTATCCAAAAACGAATCCTTGCACAACAACTACAAAAGCCAGCAAAGAATCCAAAACCTAGAATCCGAACTGGAACTCGCCGCCCGACTCAAAAAACAAGGCGAGACAGAAATATTGGAAGCCAAAAACGCTATTAAAAGCCTGGAGAACGAAAACGCCCGGTTACGAAAGGAAATCACGCTCGCTAAGGCCAGCACCGATTCATCACTCGATCACAGCACAACGGATCAATACAAGAACGCGATAGCGGAAAAAGACAAAGAATTGACAAAACTCAGGCAGGAAGTGCAATCATTGGAAAAACAATTCTTTTCGCTTGTGCGTCGGAAATAAGCCCCAGCATCCCTCCCCTTAATCGCACATTTAGAGCCGCACATCAAGAGTCACACATGAAGCTTTCAAAAGATGGGCGGACAACACACGAGCGGCGGGTTAGCGCAGCAAGCATACGCCTTCTGCATTAACCCGCCCCCATTCTCACCCTCACCACCTCAAACAAGACGCGTTTTTTTCATCATTCTCAGCGCAACCAGCGTACCAATGCCTGTCAACAAAAACATCAAGCTGGTGCTCGCCACCGGAACCTTAAACAAAAACCAACCCACCTCTGGATCGCCATACTGAGTCGGGATACCGTAACTAAAATGAGCGCTACCTTCATTTAGACCAAAATTGTAGCTTGCCGTAAGGATACCACTACTGGCTCCATCCTGAAATTGAGACCCCAAATAGAGCGAAAATGTACTCGCCGCTAAGTTCTCGAACGTATCCACAAAGTTCTTAATAGTTGCATAGTTATCCGCAGCACTCAGACTGGAATCGTAACCCACAGAATTGAAAAGCAAATCCTCAATATCCGATCGTGTCGCAACATGGTACCCCTCAAACCGACCGCCTCCCAGTAACTCAGACTGCAAGGAATCAAAAGAATAACCGCGCGGCGCATCAACGCGATACCATTCAAGCCCCGTGCGATCATCCAAAATCACATCGCCAGTACGAATAAAGGTGGCGTATGATGTCGCTGATGCCGCCACCAACACAGTCGCCGCCGCCGCTCTCAAAATTTTGCCCAGATTCATATCTGTCCTCCGCAGTTTTTTCAGTTTTTCATCAAAAGAAAAGGACAACTTCACTCTCGAAGACACCTTCCTCAAGAGCAATTTCTCATCACAAAGAAACTGCGCACGAGTAATACAAGCTGGCTGTTGCCGAGCAATCACAGATCCAATCTGCTCCTGAAAGTGCGAACAGCTATCCCACACGTTATCACGATGGCTACGCCGGTAAAATGTGACACAATAAAGACCAGATGTCACCCAGTATATTCATTTTTCAGTCATTCGCCAAGTAAACGGTTAATATATAAATACCCGTCTTTTCTTTGACACGTGCTTTGTAAACTTCTTATATTTCTATACACTTCTTACTTTTCGCAAAGTTTTGATCATTTACTGAACATATACTAATACGCTTTTGCGCGGCAAAAGCGTAGACTGAGATCAGAATGGCATTATTCAAAATGATTGTTGGATAGCGAACAAAAGTACAGTATGCATAACGAGCACAAATCAACAAGACAAATTTGACACAGATCATCAACAAATAATGGAAGGCAGGATCAGGATAAAGATAAGGAAGCGCCACTTTTATTCCATTTCGCTACTACAGACAGAACAACGTTCTGCCACATTAATTGCAACCGATCACCGACGCGACATTATTACGCATTTCCGCATCAAATGTTATGTAAAAATACGAACTTTTTAATCCCATTCTGTCGCACACTATCACACATAAATACCCTTATAGCATATGGCCTCCACCCACAGATCAACTCACCTTAAAATCATTGTTGCCTTAAAATAAATGAACACGTCAAATGATTGATTTACAGATTAAACGGATTAATAGGAGTACTATGCTTAACGCCACTTCGTACGAACGCGTAATCGTCCTCTCTCCGCACTTAGATGACGCCATATTGAGCGCTGCCTGCCTACTGCGCGCCCTGTCATCTCACTTGCCGTGCTTGGTCGTGACCCTCGCCGCCGCCAACCCTGCTGATCATCGTGTTCGACATCATATTACTTTGCCCATTCATCGTCGCCAGGAAGACTTCGCTGCACTTCGTTTTGTCGGCTGCACCCCGGTGCATTTGGCGTTTGAGGACGCCATCTATCGCCAAGATCCAAATGGGGAACACATTTACCATTCATTCGAGGATATTTTCGCCGAACCCGACCCCAGAGACAGCGCTCACCAACACGCCTTACTGCAAACGCTTGAACGCATAACGCATCGCCTCGGATCGACTTTATTGATCGCGCCACTTTCAATTGGGCATCACGTGGATCACATCATTTGTGCGCAAGCGGCCTTACAATTGCGTTCCCCCGATACCCATCTCTGGCTCTACGAAGACTTTCCTTATGTCGTCGATAAAGGCTCGCGACTTGGCCTAAACGAGACCCCCCAGTCTGCCGCCACGCGACTGGGATGCCACTTACGGGTGCACCAAGATGTTCCCGTGGACATCGGGTGGAAATGGCAGGCGCTTTCTTATTATGCGTCGCAATTGTCGCTGCTTTTCGCTGATGAAGCAGCGGGAAAGGCGTGTTTAATGCAACACCGAAATGAGCACGGACCTATAGAACGATTTTGGTCTATCGCGTAACACACGTGTCCGCGCTTTTACTCCCCGAATGGCCCCGCTTGACATAAATCATAAATAAAAAATCTATTTATACCCTCGCGCTTTGCCAATCAACTCAAATGCTTTTTGTATGGCTTGTGTTTTTTCTTTGGCCAAATTTAACATGGGTTCAGGCGCTCCACGCGCCATCAACTTATCCGGATGATGACGACTCATCAATCTCCGATACGCCCGTTTGACTTCCGCACGCGAAGCGCCCTCAGTCACACCGAGCGTTTCATAGGCCATGTGCAGCGCCTCACCCGAACGCTGTCGGTGTGTTTGAGTTCGTTCAGAAGTTTGCTCACGCGTCGCGCCATCCGCTCGAGCTCGCCCCCCCGCACCCGTCGCGCTCGCTCGGTAACCTGGACGAGAAACGCGTCGCACAACTTCATCAATACGCCATGCGGGTAATTTCAGTCTTTCCGCACACGACAACAGCAAGGCGCGTTCCGCCGGATGCAAAGCCCCATCGGACAAGGCGCACTCAACCATCAGTTCCAAAAACAAGGTATTTAAACCAAAAGGCACCGCAAAACGAGCAAAATCACGCAGCAATGGCTCCACATCCATTTCCGGTTGTTTGCCTTGATTGAACCACTTGATGGCTTCTTGCCGCTGATCAGGACTCAAATACAAACGTTGCATCAATCGTTCAGCCCACGCGATCTCTGCCGCTGTCACACGACCATCACACTTGGACAACTTACCCAGTACAAAAAACAAGGCTTGCATAAACCCCGATTGCACGGATTTATTGTCACTTTGACCAAAACGCCAGCCCTGATTGAAACGCACCGCGCTCTCAAGCATCTGCGTCTGCGTACGATATAAGTCGTAAGCGTGTCCTAAAAACATGCCAATGAGCATGCCAGCCCAATGCTGAGTAAGAAAATAACCCAACAAACTGCCCAACAACTTACCCAACCATTGGTATTGCATTCTCATGATGATTACAGTCAATTTCGCCTGAAGTCTCTGAGGTGATGCCTGCCGCCTACCCAGCCAGCCATACCCAAGCACTCAACAACCTCAGACCATTTACAAATGAATAAGACACCTTAAAAAAGACCCGATGAACCGATCGCTCGAAAGTAAAAACCTAGCGTTCAATTTCCGCTAAGCGCATCGGCGTACCCACATCGGACCACTGTCCATGATAGCATTCGCCTTGCACAGCACCGCGTTCAATACCAGCCCGAAATACCGATCCCACGCGACGATCAGCAGGAGCGCATTCTACCAGTAATTGAGGATCAATAAACGCCATACCAGCATAAGTCATACACGGTGACGTGTTCGTTAACACACACACATCGCCCACTGCAGAAGCCGGATAACCAAAATCGCCATCTGGATGATGCTCTGGATTCGGCACTAGGATAAGATGCGCCCAAATTCCTTGCGGCAGACACGACCCAATCGGTCGACTGGATAAGTCCAGATCCGTATACACGTCCGCGCTTAAACACCAAAACGGTTCCTTTCCCAACAAGGGCAACGCGTGACGTATGCCACCCGCCACATCCAGAGGTTCCGGCTCACGCGAGTAGCGAATCGTGAGCCCCCAAGCCGAACCATCCGCAAGATACGCTTCAATTTGATGCCCCAAATAGCTGACGTTAATGACGACCTCAGTAATTCCCGCCGCGCGACAACGTTCCAAGTGATACACGATCAAAGGTTTACCCTTAACGGGAATCAAGGGTTTGGGTACAGTCTGCGTTAGTGGTCGCAAGCGCGTGCCCAGTCCCGCCGCCAAGATCATTGCTTTCATTGTTCGCGCGCTCCCTAATGCGCCATCAGCCTGGATCAACAAGCGTTTCCAGATTTAAGTTTACACATTAAGTATCGCTCAATCTTCAACCACTCTCGCCTCAATCACCGCCCGCGCCTCTGGACTCACCCGGTACAGGGCTGGCAATACCTGATCTTCTAAAAAATGCGCAAACGGTTGGGTTTCTGGGTAACGGATCGACACCTCCAGTAAGTATCGAACGGTCAAAGGAATATTTTGTAAATAATTGGTCTTGCCATCCCGAAGATACAGCCGAGCAAACACGCCACATATTTTAATCTGACGCTGCAAGCCCATCCAATCCACCCATTGTAACCAAACATCATTTGTTGGCCGCTCACAGAAACCTAAGGCCGCAACGCGATCCGCATAATGCATTAACCACGCTTGAACCTGCTGCCTGGGCCAACGCACGTAACTGTCGCGCAGCAGAGACACCACATCATAGGTAATCGGTCCCAGCAGCGCATCTTGGTAATCAATGGGAACCAAGGTCTGGTTCCTCCACATCAAATTCCGAGAATGATAATCTCGATGCACCAACACTTGGGGTTGCGACAATGCGCTATCCACCAATTTTCCGTACAGGGTTTGCAGCAAGGTTAAGGTCGTGGGTCCAGGAGTGATCTGAAGATATTGCGGTAAAAACCACGCTTCAAATAAATCCATTTCTTGTTGCAGCACGTCTGCGGTATAACGAGGCAAAAACGACAATTCAATATGAGGAACACCTTGGATGTCACTCAACAGCGTAAGCGCTTGATGATAGTGGTCTGCTGCATTTTCCGCATTCACCCGGCTCAAGAATAACGCATCCCCCAAATCGGTCACCAATAAGAANNNTTGAGGGGGCGCATCGACGCACACCCAACTGCGCCCCCCACACGTCAAACGAAAATAACGCCGAAAACTGGCGTCACCCGAAACGGTCGAAAACGTCGGCTCCTGCCCGGTTCCGCTCAGCTCGGGTGACAAACGACACAGCTGCTCTATAGCCCAACTTTCTAAAGCGTAGCGGCGCTGATCTGCTTCATTCATCGTCATAAGACCCCGCGCAAACATGCGCCCATTTATTATCACCGTAAATATGTTTACAATCCCATAATCCAATCAGCAATGCCTAGGGCTTTTATTCATTTGTGAGTAGAATGTCGCCGTAGTGAGCAAGCCCAGCGTATCCTTATCGTCCCACTGGCAACGGTGATACCGGGGTTTAGAGATTACCAAATGCAACAAGAATAAAGGATGGCTTCGTTGCCAAACATCAGTCGACATACTCAATCCACGGCGCCCGTGTATCACATCCGTCACCCCCGAACAAGTCAATGGGCGTCCTGTCTTCTGCGCGCCAGTGCAATCAGTATGAGCTACCGAACGCCAAAAGTCGTATTCTGGGTCATTCGCACTGCATTGATCGCCCTCATCCTGATGGCAACGTGGGTCAGCTTAGCGTGGTCACAAGCCGACATGACCGACACGCCGCCCATCTGCACGCCATCACAAGCCATGCCCTCAGCTGATGCCGCTTCATCATCATACGGTGTTTTAAATTGGGTGCGCGTGGACCCAAGCTCCCCTCAAGTCCACGCTGATATTTCACAAACTCGCGGCATACCCATCGAACAGTTGGCGCTCTGTAAAGGATACTATGAAATCCCCACCTTGGAACCCATACCAGTGCAAGCGGAGATTTCCCCCAAGCGAATCCATGGTTGGGCGCAGTTTTATCAATACGACAGTCGCGGTATTGCCACCTTATGTGGTGACGTACTCTTGCGCAAAGCGGATCTACAAGTACGCAGCGATGCAGTCACCATTCACCAAGATAACCAAACTGCCGAACTGCTGGGCCATGTAACCGTTCTGACGACGGATACGATGCTGCGCGGGCAACGCGCATTTCTGCAATTCGAACAAAATCGCACTGAATTGCAAGAAGCGGACTTTTTGCTGTTTCAACAAAATGCTCGGGGTTCAGCCAAGACCATCATCACACACGGTTCAAAACAAACGCACATCGAACACGGTTACTACACCACCTGCCCCCCCGGTAACAACGATTGGTCTCTGGCGGGTAAACGTATCGTGCTTGATCACGAAAAAGGCTGGGGTTCCTTGCAGCACATGCGGCTGAAATTAGGGAAAATGCCTGTTTTTTATACGCCTTATTTTACGTTTCCCTTAGATGATCAACGCCACAGTGGCTTTTTATACCCAGAATTTAACAGCATCTCCGAACCCGACTTGGCGCTGCCGTTCTACTGGAATCTCGCCCCAAACTACGATTGGATCATCAAACCGCGTAAAGTCGGTGGTCGAGGCACCATGCTTGAGAGTGAATTTCGTTACCTGCATCGTCCGGGTAGCGGCCTAATCAGTTTGGGCTATTTACCTGGCGATCAGCGATTCAACGACGCTGATCGAAAAAGCGCACATTGGGAGCATTACGGTAACCTGGACGCCACGTGGCGCTGGCACAGCGACGTGAGCTACCTGTCCGACAACGACTACCTCAACGACCTGGGTGCCAACCTCAGCGCTGTGGGGGAAAGTTTTTTGAATCGAGAATGGGTCATCGAAGGCAACAAAGATTCGTGGCAAGCGCAGCTTGCCGTACAGTCCTACCAAACCATTGACGGCGCCATCACAGCAGACGATCAACCTTATCGCAAATTACCCGAAGCGCGCATTCATCACACCAGCAACTTGGCCAACGACTGGCTCGAATGGTCCAACAGCGCCAGCTACGCGTATCTCGCGCAACCGGAATCCAGCGTCGTACCCTACGCACACCGACTGCATTGGATTTCCGAATTCAGTTTACCGCTCAGCGGTTCTTGGTACTTTCTCACGCCGCAAACGACCCTACAAAGTTCCTATTACCAACTGCTGGGCACCCAGTCCACCTCGGCTACGCGATATGTGCCCACATTCAGTATCGATGGAGGGCTGTTCTTCGACCGCACGATACCCTTTCAGCATCACCGCTGGACACAAACACTCGAACCCCACTTATTCTATACTTACACGCCATTTCGCGATCAAAACCCTTTACCCGTATTCGACACGACCGCCATGACCTTCGGTTTTGACCAGCTGTTTCGTGCTAACCGCTTCAGCGGCATTGATCGCATCGGCGATACCCATCAGACCACCCTCGCCACCACAACCCGCTTTCTCAATGAAAACAGTCAAGAACTGGCACAGTTGACCATAGGACAAATCTTGTATCACACCGACCGTAACGTCACGCTACCCGATACCCTCCCCCTCACCAACTCTCAAAGCCCAATCGTACTGCGCGGTCAAACCGCTTTACCCGCTCACCTGACGCTCGCTGGGGGACTTACGTGGGACAGCGCGCACAACATTATCGAGGATGGCAACCTCATGTTGAGTTCCGTCACGGACATCAATTCGGCTTGGCACACCAGCTATCGGTATCGCAAAGCAGCGCCCAGTGATGACCGGATCGATCAAATCATCTTTGGTGTGCGCCAACACCTCAGTGGCTTTTGGCACATTGTCGGCTCATTGCATTTTGATTTAGAAGAAAATCGCACCTTAGAGCAGATCTCCGGTTTCCAATACGAAGACTGTTGCTGGCGAGCTGACGTCGTATACCATCGCCGCATTCGATCCAGCACCGATAGCGTTGACGATGCCGCCAACCAATACAGTTTCCTCATGCAATTTGAACTCAAAGGATTGGGTAAATTAGGCAGCCGACTTGACGAGTTGTTATCGGAAAACATACCGGGGTACATCCGTCGAAATTAGCGAGACAACTTATCGACATGCCTGTAGATTTCATCCCCGTTTACAGTGAATTTTGATACACTATCCAGCCTTTTTACGCTATCGCCTATCTGAGTTGCAAACGAGGCTGAATCCTGAATGAAACCTCAACGATGAAGGAGCTCGCCCCACATGCGTGCTGTATCAGAGAGCATCACCACCCCCC
>JARRRL010000016.1:18959-23552 GCA_037380725.1 Gammaproteobacteria bacterium
TCTCTTCACACAGATCGTGGGCGCAGCCCTCGTATTGGGAGGCTTGTTGCTACACGGTATCGCTGGAGCCACGCCACATTCAAGTGAAACGCTGGATAAAATTGTAGCGGTCGTCGAAGAAGGGGTCATCTTAAACAGTGAATTGACGAATCGCGTGGAGGACATCATCCAACAACTGCGCGGCAACCCCTCTCAGTTGCCGCCTCGCGCCATCCTGCACGAGCAAGTACTCAATCGCTTGATCATTGAAAACTTACAACTGCAAATGGCCGACAAAATGGGCATTCGCGTAAGCGATGAAAAGGTAACCGAAGCGATCGAGCAAGTGGCCTCACGGAACAACCAAGACCTGCAGTCATTTCGACAGACCTTGCTGGCCAACGCCATTGATTTTGGTGATTTTCGGGAGCAAATAAAACGCGAACTACTGATCTCACGCTTACAACAACGTGTGGTCAGCCAACGCGTGCAAGTCACAGATCAAGATGTAAATAACTTTATGCATTCCCCCTTGGGTCAAGAACAACTTTCCGCCGAGTACCACTTGAATCACTTGCTGATTGCTTTACCCGAAAGCCCGAGTGCCCAGGAAGTCCAGCACGCTCAACACTTAATTAAACAACTCAGAGAACGCATCACCTCAGGCGCCCTCAGTTTCCGTGAGGCCGCTTTAACATACAGTGATGGTCAAAAAGCGCGTGAAGGCGGCGACATGGGGTGGCGAAAACTAGCACAATTGCCAACACTCTTTGCCGAAGCCATTCAAAACCTACCCACAGGCGGTCTATCAAAGCCGATCCGCAGCGGCGCCGGCTTTCACTTGCTGCACGTGATCGATCAACGCGGCGGTGTCGAAAAGCACGTGAATCAACTGCATGTACGTCATATTTTAATCACCCCCAATGCCATTCGAAATGAACAGCAAACCCAAGCGCTCGCCCAGAATATCTACCAGCAGCTTCTCAATGGCGCCACCTTTGCGACGCTCTCCAAAAGCTACTCCGACGACAGCGCCACAGCACGTAACGGTGGCGATTTAGGATGGATCACACCAGACGCCATGGATCCCGCTTTTCAATCCGTCTTACAGCGGCAGCCCGTCGGCACGCCTTCCAAACCCTTTCGCAGTCGCTTCGGTTGGCACATCCTCGAAATAACCGATCGACGCAGCGAAGACATGAGTGATGCATTCCGGTTAAAAATGGCGCGTCAAATGATTTTTCGCCGCAAATTTGATGAGGAATTAGACGGTTGGTTACGGGAACTGCGACAAGACGCCTTCGTGGAGATTCGAGAGTGAAACCGATACTGGCTATTACCGCTGGGGAGCCAGCGGGAGACCCTCACATTCTGAGCGCGCGCGCCCGTCAACTCAATCAGCGTTTACACTTAGCGCCACTGGCCTCGCGATCACCGGATGCCCCCACTCAACCCGACGCTGAACGGCCCAGCCTGTATTACTCTCCAGTCACCTGTCACACGCCAGCAAGGCCAGGACAATTGTCCGTTCAGCACAGCGCCTACGTCATACAAACCTTAGAAAACGCTGTTTCGCTGTGCGAAAACGGTCACGCACACGCCATCGTAACCGGCCCCGTGCACAAAGGCATCATCAACGAAGCGGGTATTGCATTCACGGGACACACAGAATGGTTGCGACAACGAACCCGCGCTAAGTCCGTCGTGATGCTCATGGCCAATCCTTCGTTACGCCTTGCCTTGAGCACCACTCACATTGCTCTCTCGCAGGTCAGCAAACACATAAGCACCGAGCGCCTCACCGAAACGATACACATCGTACATGCCGGATTGCAGTCCTTATTTGGCATATCGAAGCCGCGTATTGCCGTCTGTGGACTCAATCCCCACGCGGGAGAAAACGGTCACATGGGGCGAGAAGAAATTGACATTATTGAGCCCGTGCTGGCATGTTGATCATGGTACAGCATTGGAATTAGCCGGAACCGGTCAAGCATCGGTCTCCAGTTTTCGTCAAGCCATCCATGCCGCCACTGCTTTCGCCCAGCGTCAACCATTATCGATGACTTGGTCGGAAACCACTCCCGTATGATAAAAAAAGACCATCTCAAACGACCCGCGCTCCCCAAGGCCAAAAAAGCGCTCGGTCAACATTTTCTGAAAGACCAATTCGTAGTGGATGCGTTATTGGACATGATGCACATAACGCCTGACGATACCGTCATTGAAGTAGGCCCTGGCCCCGGCATCCTCACCCATGCACTGGCACGAACCTGCAAACGCGTTATGGCGATCGAGCTGGATCGAGACATGGTCCATTATCTGTCACAACATCTGAACGAACCCAATGTACACGTGCATCATGGCGATATACTCCACACACACTTAAGCACACTCATCAAGCCCTTCCCAGCACAAGGCGTACGCATCGTATCCAACTTACCGTATCAAATCTCTTCACCGTTTCTCTTTCACCTGGTAAACCAATTGGATCACATCACCGAAATTGGTCTGATGCTGCAGAAAGAAGTGGTTGAGCGATTGATTGCGCCCGTAGGCTCAGCCCATTACGGGCGGTTGAGCGTCATGATGCAGTTCTACTTTCAGACTCAAGACGGCCCCACCGTTCCCCCCAGCGCCTTCATCCCGCCGCCTCGGGTGGACTCCGCCCTCATCACGCTGACGCCAAAGCCACTCAGCACCGCTGAACGTGGTATAGCCCACAACCTGGGAAATGTGGTAAAACACGCCTTTTCACAACGACGTAAAACCGTAAAGAATACGCTGAAGCCCTTGTTTTCCATACATGAACTTGACGCCCTCGGCGTCGATCCTGGTTTACGAGCTGAAAAAATCACCGTGACTCAGTTTGTTTCTCTGGCTCACGCAAACCACGAAAAAGACAAAATAGACAAAATAGACGAAAAAGAAAATTAAGACGAATGAACCGTCAACGCACATACGTCAATGCAAATAAAATATACACATGAAATAGGCACAACAATTTGGAGTTTACAACTTGTAGTGTACAACGAGTACCTCAACCACCCAGCCTCAATCGGCATGCTAAGCAGGAAGTCTTGATCGCCCATGAATGAAGTACGCAAATATCACATTGAAATCCACGTTGATACCGAGTATTTACCTGAACACAGCAATGAAAGCGAAGGGCGTTTTATTTTCGCTTACCACATTCGTATTGAAAATCTCGGAACACTCGCCGCCAAACTCCTCAGCCGACACTGGTTGATCACCGATGGAAACGAACAGACCGAAGAGGTCAAAGGTTCTGGTGTGGTCGGGGAACAACCTGAAATTGACCCTGGGGAGACATACGTTTACACCAGCGGCGCCGCCCTTCGAACCCCCGTAGGCGTGATGCAAGGCAGTTACCACATGTTGGCGGCAGATGGGGCCCGCTTTGAAGTGCCAATCCCGGCCTTTCGCTTGGCGATACCTCAACACCTACACTAACAAGCTAACGCCATTCACTCACAAGGTATACCCATTCTCAATGGTATACCCGTTCATGCATGCCCATTAATGTATACCCATAAGTTATTAATATAGATAATGGACTTATCGTAAAATCATTCGCAGCAGGACTGCAAACAACTGGAGTTTCACCACAGATGACAAGCTATGCCATCGGCGACTTACACGGCTGTCTTCAACCGCTGAAACAGCTTTTGGTAGAGATCGGGTTTAACAGCAATCAAGATACTCTGCTCTTTTGTGGTGATCTCGTCAACCGTGGGCCAGAATCCTTAGCGGCACTGCGTTTTGTAAAAAAATTAGCCGAACAAGGCGTAGCCAAAACGGTTCTCGGCAATCACGACTTCCATCTTTTCACCGTGATGGCGGGTTATGGCAACATAAAACGCAACGACACCTTGGGCGAAATTTTAGCCGCAAAAGACCGCCACCTGCTTCGCCAGTGGCTCATGCATCAGCCCTTGACCACCCTGTACGAACGCACCTCACACACGAACGTGCCAGAATCCGTGTGGCTCAGTCATGCGGGACTCTACCCGGCCTGGAGTGTTGAACACGCCACGGAATTGGCCAAAGAGGTCGAAGAAGCGTTGCAACACCACCAACACAATACCTTACTGGCTGGATTGTATGGCACCACGCCGACTCAATGGCACGAAACTTTATCGGGCATCGAACGACTGCGCTTCATCGTCAACGCCCTAACTCGCATGCGCTTTGTGACCCCTTTAGGTGATTTGCTGCTTAAAATTAAAACCGCCCCCACCGATACGCCCCCCGGCATCGACGCAAAACCGTGGTTTGAATGGCTAACAACAGAACAAACACAATCAAAAAGAATTCTTTTTGGTCATTGGTCTATGCTCAATGGGCACTGCGCCCACCCTAACATCGAAGCGCTGGATACAGGCTGCGTCTGGGGAGGTGCACTGACAGCACTTAACCTGCAAACGTGGGAGCGGCACGCTGTTCACAATCACTATTGACAAGCAGGGCTCCTCCCGCGCCGCGGACAGCAAGGCTCTCAAGTGATCGGGTCAAGATCCACTCACACCCGCTCGCTTCACACTGTTATAAAAACAACGTTATAACAACAACGCCATAACAACAACGCTATGG
>JARRRL010000017.1:0-2107 GCA_037380725.1 Gammaproteobacteria bacterium
AATACGGGAATCCAGTGCTGTACTGTTAACGTCACGTATGCATTCCCACGCGGGAGCGTGGGAACGAGAAAACCATAGTCAGCGTTAAGGCTCTGACCAAAAATTCTCAAGCCCTTCAAGGTTTAGAAAATCAGCAATTGCTAGATAAGGGAGGCTGAAAATCATCAAAAGCCATGCGGCAAACATCAAGTGAAACATAACTTTAAGTGGAAAAAGCAGTTCTGGGTCCAGTTGCTTAAAATTAAAAACTGGGTAACAGCGACGATTATCTCTCGTTCCCACGCTCCCGCGTGGGAACGCATACCTAACTACCATAACGCAAACCTCCAATAACCCAACCGTTCCTGCATAATCTCTAGCACTGGAATATACACATTAAGACCCTTTTCACTTAAAAGCGCAGAGAATTTAGTAGAATGTTGATGATTGCGGGGCGTGTGAATACGGGAATCCAGTGCTGTACTGTTAACGTCACGTATGCATTCCCACGCGGGAGCGTGGGAACGAGAAATATAAAAATACTATGGAACGTTAATTGGTTTCTCGCGTAATTACTCCGCTCAATAAGCTGCATAACAGGGTAGAATTTTGTTCGTTTTCGGATGAGCTTAACTGCTATTTTAAAAAGCAAGTCGACGACACTTTGAAAACGTTTAAGTCCGATTAAGTCCTTCGGACTTGGCTTGGTTTGCGAAATAGCGGGGGTGCATGAATAGTGTTTCGGCTAAACGTGAATTGTAGTTCGGCTATTCGTTATTAATATACCATCTAATTGTATATTTAATGTGGTAGTTCATTGATAGTAAATGAACATTGGCTCTCGATCAGGATGAACAAAACAACCATATACTTTGCCGTACATCAACACGTTCGTTTGGATCGAGTTACGTCGCGCCAGGCGCGAGTGTGCGCACCATCTTCACGTAATCCGCACTGATTTTTTCCATGTCAAATAAGGCACGAACGTGCTTATGCGCCTGGTTGATCAGCTCCTTAGTTTCCTGCGGATGATTCAGCATCCAGAGGACTTGCTCGGCTAAATCTTCTGGTGATCCAGCGCGAAACAGGATACCGGTTTCGTTTTCCAAGACAATTTCGTTGATGGGTTTCAGTTTGGCGGATATCACCGGGCATTTGCAGCCCATGGCTTCGACGCAGACTTGTCGCATGTTCTCTTCATCAATGAGATCGCTTGAGTCATTGACGGGTGTGTTTGGTACGATCAGCATGCGGGCTTTGTTATAGAACAGTGCGATGGCCGGTGGCGCTAAGGCACCAATAAATTTAATATTTTGGTGGCAGCCATATTCTTTGGCTTGTTCGGTCAAGTTATGCCGTTCTGGTCCATCGCCCACCACGAATAAATTCACTTCGGGTGCTTGCGCCTGAATCAAAGGCATGGCGCGAATTAACACATCCAAGCCGGTTTCGGGTAGCAAGCGTCCGACAAACAGTAAGGCGTACTTTTGCCTTTTTACATAGGGCATACGGCAAAATAAACTGCTGAGATCTGTGCCCATAGCCAGTACGTCTGTGTTATTGGCGAGCTGTCGGTTTTCGCTCGTTAAGCTTTCTTTAGCGGCGTGGCTGTTGACGGTAATCAGTGTGGCTTGCTTCATAGCCAGATGTCTTGCGCTGCGCACTGAGCTGTTTTCAGGGTTTCGCAAATCTTGCCCGTGAGCAGAACAAATAATGGGTATGTTCAATGACAGCGCGCTACACACCTTGGCGACACAAAAACCTTGAGGCGTTAACCAGTGCGCGTGTATGGCCGCGTAGGTGTGTGTGTTGAGCAGCTTGCGAATTTTGCGTTGCAGAAAAAAGTGAAAGATGGGTTGCCAGAAGCGACGCACTTTATTAATTTTGAGGGTAGAGTCGGCGTTGGCGGGATCGGATTTGAGGTGCATGCCGGGCGAGGCATATCGAAATCGGTAGATTGAGATGTTGGTGAAGCGTTCGAAGGTTTTAGCCCCTTCGTAAAAGGGTGCGATCACATCAACGAGGTAGTCGTTGTCAGCCAGTGCGGTGCACAGACTGCGGATGAATCGCGGCACACCGCTGGTGTTAACCGTCTGCGGATAGGTTGGCGTAATGACCAGAATTCTCG
>JARRRL010000017.1:2150-17317 GCA_037380725.1 Gammaproteobacteria bacterium
CGCCTTCTTCAAGTAGTAGTGGCGTAAGGCCGTTTCGTCCAGTTCGGTGGTGGAGGGACGTTCTAAGAGAGCGGACATGGCCTCACGCACATTTAAATTTTCATAAAGAACTTGGTATACCGTTGTCAGTATTGGACAGTCAAGTTGATATGAAATAGACCATTTGTAGGCTGATTTTGCCGTGTGTACACCTTCAGCTACGGAATCAACGACTTGTAGAGCCGCTTCAAGACTAGCGCCTTCACCGAGCGCTTTACCAATTCGAAAGTTGCGACTTTTTTCGGAACTACAGGTGAGTAATAAATCACCCAACCCACCTAGGCCTAAAAAAGTCATAGGATTTGCCCCACGATGTAAACCTATTTTGAGAATTTCGTTCAGTCCTCGTGTGGTCAGTGCGGCGTGCGCATTGGATTGCAAGCCGAGACCTCGTGCGGCACCGGTCGCAATGGCGATGACGTTTTTCAATGCGCCGGCCACCTCTAAACCTAAGGGATCGGTGCTGCTGTATACGCGTAAACACGGTGCGTGAAACACCTGTTGGGTGCGTGTGGTGCTGTCCTGGTTTTGAGAAGCCGCCACCACGGCTGTCGGTTGTTGTGACAGTATTTCTTCAGCGAAGCTGGGACCAAATAAGATCACGGCGCGTTGAGCGGTTTCAAGGGAGGTGTGCGCGGCCAGAATTTCACTGGGTAATTGCCCAGTTTGCGCATCAATGCCTTTGGATACGTTTAAATAGAGGTGTTCGTGCTGAAGCAATGGGCCGAGCTGTGTCAGCAGCTCACGATGGTGTTGCACGGGAACCGCGTTTACGATGATGTGACACTGGGCCGTCAGGGTGTGGTCCAGCGTGGTGACCGCTCGAATGGCATGATGCAGTGTGATCGAGGGGTAAGCGCGGTGATTGTGGTGGTTGTGGTTAATGTCATGAGCAAGGCTTTCTTCACGACAGTACAGCAAAACCGTGTTGCCGAGGGAGGCCAAATGTTGGGCGAGGCAGGTGCCGAATTTTCCAGCGCCCAAGATCAGTATTGTGGTGCGTGTGCTCATAATCGCGTCCTTAAAGTACAGCATAATGACGACATGTTTCAACGCGCTATCGCAGCGCGCAAGCGTACAACAATAATTAAAAAATAATTCAACAAAAAACTTACAATAATTTGTGCGGTAAACTTTCGGTTCGACCTGCAGGAGTCACGCGAACGTAGTCCAGTTTGCGTTGCAGGGCTTTAATGCTCGCGGCGCCACCGTACGTGAGGCCCGAACGTAAACCACCAATGATATCCGCTAAAATTGCATCTTCATCCTCTCGAAAAGGGATTTCTGTCGAGACGCCTTCTGCGGTTTTCCATTCGGTGAGACCGCCGTGGTAATCGTCCGCCGCTTCACTGCTGGCCATACCGCGATAAATTTTTAGATGTTGCACGGTGCCATCCGCCTGAGTTTTGGTGATAACGGGGCCAGGCGTGGGGGTGGTCCCAGCCAGAAGGGAACCGATCATGACGAAATCCGCACCGAAAGCCAAGGCCTTGACGATATCGCCGGGATACCGAATGCCGCCATCCGCCACAATGGAGCGGTCTACGCGACTGCACTCCTTGATGGCCGTTAGATTTGGTACGCCAAATCCGGTTTTCAATCGTGTTGTACAGACCGAGCCGCCACCGATACCCACTTTGATGATGTCTGCTCCGCAGGAGGCTAAGTAATCCGCGCCGGCATAGGTGGCGACGTTACCTGCCATGATGCACGCGGATTCACCCAACAGTTCACGTAAATTTTTTAGGATTTGCCCAATGTAGCGTGCGTGCGCGTGCGCGACGTCAACGCAAAACTTGTCGGCACCGGCTTCGGCTAAGGCTTGCGCGCGTTCCAGACCGGGTTTACCGCACCCGATGGAAACGAACACGGGCGTGTGGCACGCTTTGAATTCTGCGACATTTTGATCAATAGACATAAAGCGATGCAGAACACCAATTCCCCCTTTTTGAGCCATGAAATTCGCCATGGCTGATTCGGTAATCGTATCCATATTGGCGCTCATGATTGGCAGATCCAATTGCAGTTTGCCGCTTTGGTCAGTGATGGAAAGGTCTACGACACGACGTGATTCCCAATGATTGTAGGAGGGCATCAGCAGGATATCATCGTACGTGAAGGCTTCAATCGTCATGGGAGATCATCCTTGTGTGTGGTGTATGTGAGGCGAGCATGTCGAACGGGTGCGCAGAACGTGTGTGCAGAATTGCTGTAACTGTAATCAGCTGCTTGTGTTTCCAATTGGATAAAGATCATGGGAGGAAGTGAATGGAAATGCAAGTTGTGTTGATTGGGATGTGGGTAAGCTTTTTGCATTAAGTTGCAATAAGGTTTACTTACAGTGTTTATCGGTGGAGACCGTTTACTGACGAAAGGGTTCGTATAACCATGCGTGTAGTGGCGTCACTTCAGCAAATCATTCGCTTGCGGCAATTGGGTGCGCCCCTGTTCTTGTTGGCGCTCTTGGGCATGATGATGTTGCCCTTGCCCGCTTTTCTGTTGGATGTGTTGTTCTCGTTCAATATTGCGCTGTCTTTGGTGGTCTTGTTGGTGTGCGTGTACACCTTGCGTCCTCTGCAGTTTGCGGTTTTTCCGACGGTCCTGTTGGTGGCGACGTTAATGCGTTTGGCGCTCAATGTGGCGTCGACTCGGGTGGTGCTGTTACACGGTCATTCGGGTGGCGATGCCGCTGGCAAAGTGATTGAAGCGTTTGGTGAAGTGGTGATTGGCGGTAATTACGCCGTGGGTTTGGTCGTGTTCGCTATTTTGATCATCATCAACTTTGCCGTGGTGACGAAAGGCGCGGGCCGCATTTCGGAAGTCAGCGCTCGATTTACCTTGGACGCCATGCCGGGTAAGCAAATGGCCATTGACGCGGATTTAAACGCGGGCCTCATTGATCAAGAAGCGGCGCGTCGGCGGCGGGCTGACATAGCCAGTGAAGCGGATTTTTACGGTTCGATGGACGGTGCCAGTAAATTTGTTCGTGGCGACGCCGTTGCCGGTATTTTGATATTAGTGATCAATCTCATTGGCGGCTTGGCCATCGGTATGCTGCAACACGATTTGTCGTTTGCTGATGCAACGCGTATTTACGCTTTATTGACGATTGGTGATGGATTAGTGGCGCAGGTGCCGTCTTTGCTGCTGTCGACGGCGGCTGCCATTACCGTGACGCGTGTCAACAGCGATGAAGACATGGCGTCTCAGGTGGGGGTTCAATTGTTCGCCAACTCGCAAGTGTTGTATGTGGCGGCGTTGGTGTTGGCGATACTGGGTGTGGTACCGGGGATGCCGCACATCGCGTTTTTGGGGTTTGCCGCACTCTGTGCGGGGGTTGGTCATTGGACGGATCGTTATATGCCCGCAATGGAGGAGGCAGCGGGGGCTCGCCTGGCGCATCAAGCCGGGAGCGCGACAGCGGGACCAAACCAAACTGACACCCCGCCGCCAGAAAGCGGCGAAGCGTTGCCTGGCGCGACGCCGGAGACAAAAGAATTATCGTGGGACGATGTGCAACCGGTGGATTTGATTGGCTTGGAGGTCGGGTATCGGCTTATTCCATTGGTGGATAAAGCACAAGGGGGACCGTTGTTGTCGCGTATTAAAGGGGTGCGACGAAAATTATCGCAGGAACTGGGGTATTTGTTACCGACCATCCACATTCGCGACAATTTGGATCTGACGCCGAACGCCTACGTCATTACCTTAATGGGGGTGTCGGTGGCGGAAGCGGAAATTCAACCGGATCGCGAGTTAGCGATTAATCCAGGGCAAGTGTTTGGCAAAGTGCAAGGCATTCCTGGCAAAGACCCCGCTTTTGGTCTTGATGCAATTTGGATTGAGGACAATCAGCGCGAGCAAGCGCAATCCTTAGGTTATACGGTCGTGGACGCCAGTACGGTTGTGGCAACGCATTTGAATCAACTGCTTCAGCGGCATGCGCACGAGTTGTTGGGGCACGAAGAAGTACAAAAGTTGCTGGATAATTTGGCCGTGAAATCACCCAAATTAGTGGAAAATTTGACGCCATCGCCCTTGGGGATCAATCACATTTTGCGGGTGTTGCAAGGGCTATTGAAGGAAGGCGTTCCCATTCGAGATATGCGTACGATTTGTGAAGCCATGGCGGAAGTGGCTGAACCCAATGTGTCTGTGGACACTTTAGTGGTTGCGGCGCGCGGTGCGCTGTCGCGTTTGATTGTGCAAAACATCGTAGGACAAGACGTAGATTTGCCGGTGATCACCTTGCAACCTGAACTGGAACAAATTTTGCTTCAAAGTGTAAGTCAGGCCAAAAATGCAGGTGGATCGGAGTCCGATGCGGTGATTGAGCCCACGATTGCGCAAACGGTACAAACGTCCGTCATGCAATGGTCTCAAAAGCAAGAAATGCAAGGGAAACCAGCCATTTTATTGGTAGCCGGTGGACTGCGCATGATGTTGGCCCGTTTTTTACGTTACAGCATTCCCAGTTTGCATGTGCTGGCGTACAACGAAATACCGGAAACGAAAAAAATCACCATTGTGGCCACGGTGGGTAATGGAAAATAGTTTGTTTTTAAGTGTGTGTTGAGTCTGAGGAATACGCTATGACTGCAAAACGTTTTACCGCCCCGGACATGCGACGAGCGCTGCAATTGGTGCGTGAACAACTGGGGGACGATGCGGTCATCATTCACAACAAGATAGCGCCTGAAGGCGTGGAATTGATTGCGACGACGGCAGCAGCAGTGGATGCTCAAGTCGGACGTGTTGAACCAGCGGATCATCGTATGGCGCCGTCAGCGGGGACGCTGTCAACGACCCCAGCGGATACGGTGGAGCCGGAAGCGCCACATCCAGGACATCGCGCAGCGGTGCACAAAACCATTCGAGGTCGCGTACGCGATTTGGGACGATTGGAGCGGTTTGGGTGGGGCCATTCTTCGAAAACAAAAGCTTCGAAAACAACAGCCTCGAAAACAACAGCTTCTAAAAAAACGGCTTCGGGGGAAACTTCGATGGAGGCGGACCAGGCGTTTTCTGTGACGCTCTCTCAGGTCGAATCGGCAGAGGCTGTAGGGGAGGAAAACAAACAACCTGCATCAGCGACGTCAGGATCTCAGCGTGCAGCAGATCGCTATGAATTGGTGATGCCCAAACCAAATCAGCGCGTGCTGAGTTCCAGTGCGACGAGCACGCGTGCTGTTGATTCGGCTGTCATCCATACCTTGCGCGAAGAGGTGAATTTATTACGGTGCTTACTGCAAAGTCAAAACGCAGAGCGCTGTCAAGAACAGTTTGAATACACGCAGCCATTACGCGCCTATTTGTTACAGCAATTGTTGGCAGCAGGCTTTATGCCCAAATTGGCGCGGGAATGGGTGGGCGTGGTGGAGACTGAGCGGTCGTTAAAAGCGGCGTGGAAAAACATATTACATACCATGCTGATGCGCTTACCGATTGAAACGAGCGAATGGTTTGAGCCGAACACAGCGGTAGCGTTAGTGGGGCCTACGGGGTCGGGAAAAACATCAACGATTGGAAAATTAGCGGCACAGTATGTTGCGGCGCACGGTGCGGACTCGTTGGCCATTATCACGACGGATGCGTATCGCCTTGGTGCGCACGATCAGTTGCGAACCTTGACGCGTATTTTAGGCGTGCCTTTGACCATTGTTGACGATCACGTCAGTTTAAAGCGGGCCTTGGATACCTACGTCAATCGGCGCAACGTGTTAATTGACACGGCGGGTTTGAATCAGCGCGATCCCGCGTGGCAGCAGCAATTGACGGAACTGGCCGCCTGTCAACAACGGGTGAAGCATTATCTTGTTGTGTCGACAACGAATCAATTTTCGATGCACATCAAAGCATTGACGGATTACCGTTCCTTGTCGGTTTCGGGCTGCATTCTGACAAAATTAGATGAAGCGGTGCGTTTGGGAGACAGCTTAAGCGCTGTCATCGATGCGAAGTTACCGGTGGCGTATGTGACGACCGGGATTCGCATGCCAGATGACTTAAATCGTGCTGAAGCGTTGCCGTTGATCAAGCAGGCTTTAGCTGCCGTGCGGGGATCGTGTGTCGATCCAGAAAGCGTAACTGCTTGTTTTGTAGATGAGGGGTGTGATCCGCGCACACACGCGATGCCCCAGTCACCGGTGGTCTGACGTGGATGCGGTGGGGTTGCTGTCGGCGCAATGGTTTACACTGGAAAGATAAGCCAGACAAGGTGTTGTTCGTGATTTTAAGGAAACACAGCATGGGTTCAGTTCAGGTGATCGCTGTCACTGGCGGCAAAGGTGGCGTGGGTAAGACAAATGTTTCGGTGAATCTCGCCGTGGCCTTGTCGGAAAAAGGGCGGCGTGTGGTGTTGTTGGATGCCGATCTGGGGCTGGCGAATGTGGATATATTGTTGGGTTTGTCGCCCAAACGTAATTTGGAAGATGTGTTAAAGGGGCAGGCGAGTTTGGCGGACATATTGCTCGAAGGGCCTGGCGGCGTTCGCATTGTGCCGGCGAGTTCGGGTACGCAATCGATGGTGAATTTGAACGCCATGCAGCACGCGGGATTAGTGAATGCGTTTAACGAAATTTCACACTGTGTTGATGTGTTGATCATTGATACGGCGGCGGGTATCTCCGATCAAGTGGTGGGGTTTTTACGCGCGGCGCAAGAAATATTATTTGTGGTGTGCAACGAACCCACCTCGATTACCGATGCGTACGCACTCATTAAAATACTCAATCAACGTTATCAACTGTTTCGTTTTCATGTTTTGGCGAATATGGTGCGTTCGCAGCAGGAAGCGCGAGATTTATTCACCAAGCTGGTGAACGTCACCGATCGCTTTCTGGATGTGAGCTTGCAGTTTGCGGGTGCCATTCCGTATGACGACAATGTGCGTAAAGCGATTCAGCGACAGCGCGCGGTTAGCGATGCGTACCCGCGTTGTCGGGCGTCGTTGGCGTTTAAAGCATTAGCGAAAAGGGTGGATGCGTGGCCGTTACCGTCGGCGCCGCGCGGCCATTTGGAGTTTTTTGTTGATCAATTGGTGCAAGGGGCAATTGCTTCTTGAGTCCACGTTAAGTCCATGTGATTTCGCGTCAGTTCATGAGAGCGTGATGGCAAAGAAGGGTGTATATCAAGACCAGCATCAGCGTGTTCAAGAAGACTTAGTTCATCGCTTTGCGCCTTTGGTCAAACGGATTGCCCATCATTTGATGGCGCGTTTACCGGCAACGGTGTCGGTCGAGGACCTGATCCAGAGTGGCATGATGGGCTTGTTGGAAGCGGCTAAACGCTATGAAGCCAATAAAGGCGCCAGTTTTGAGACTTACGCCGGTATACGTATTAAAGGCGCGATGTTGGATGAATTGCGCAAAGGCGATTGGACGCCGCGTTCGGTACACCGCAATGCCCGTTTGGTTTCGGAAACCATGCGAACCTTGTTGCAGCAATTAGGGCGACACCCGACGGACGCCGAGATTGCGGCAGCCCTAGGTATTTCTCAAGCCGACTACCACACCTTGCTCAACGATACGCGGGGAGCACGATTATTTCATTTCAGTGACTTGTCCGAGGAAGACGATGAGTATGTGTTTAAACAAGTCGTGGATCAGGATGATTTATTAACGGGTGTTGAACAAGAACGTTTTTGGTCTGGATTGGTGAACGCGATTAAAGGCTTGCCGGAACGAGAACAATTGGTGCTGGCCTTGTATTACACCGAAGGACTCAATCTCAAAGAAATTGGTGAAGTTCTGGGCGTCAGCGAATCACGGGTGTCGCAAATTCACACGCAAGCGGCCTTGCGTTTACGCACAAAAATGGCCGATTGGGTGGATCTTGAGTGAAGGGAATACGTAATGGCGTGCGTAATGCCAATCCGCAATGCGTTTGCCAGCAATGTGCCTATTGCTAGCCTATTACTGGCCTATTTACGGGCTTATTTACGGGCTTACTATGAGTAGAGTGATGGTATTTATTATGGCATTTCAGCCTGCCACGTGTTTTTTGAACGAATCGCGTGAATCGGACTACGCTTATCAATAGTGAATGTCAATGCGCATTGTCCACTGCACGGTCTAACGACACGGTTTACAGCGAGTGGTTTAAGTGTGGTTCTAGGTGTGATGTTGGCTCGGTTTAGGAAAAGCCTGGGGTGTTGAGTTGAGGAGCTTAAACGGATACGAGGTCTGTTTTGTTTCTCGAGGCTGACGGTCAGCGGAGAGTTTTTCGGAGGCGGTTTTGGACAAAAATATGAAAATTCTCATTGTTGATGATTTTTCTACAATGAGAAGGATTATTAAGAATCTACTGAGAGACTTGGGGTTTACCAATACGGATGAGGCGGACGATGGTCAAAGCGCCTTGCCGATGTTGCAAACGGGCCGATTTGATTTTCTGGTTACCGATTGGAATATGCCGGGCATGACTGGTATTGATTTGCTGAAAGCGGTGCGTGCGGAAAGCAAGATCGCCACATTGCCGGTGCTGATGGTGACCGCTGAGGCCAAGCGCGAGCAAATTATCGAAGCCGCGCAAGCGGGGGTGAACGGGTATGTGGTTAAACCGTTCACGGCAGCCGTGCTGAAAGAGAAAATCGAAAAAATATTTGAACGGGTGGAAGTTTGAATGCGGTAGCAAGCTGCAACGCAACAAGCTGCAAAGCAAGATGTCAAAGCAAGATGTCAAAGCAAGACGTCAATGCAAAATGCAGAAATACAATGCACAAAAATAGGTGTCTGGTCTCATGAGTCAACAATCATCAATTGCTGAATGTGCTAAGGAAGTGATACTGAAACTCGAAACGGGTGATCAAGCGGGCGCGCTGATGGCGGTTGAGGATTTGAATCGCGCTCGTGATCACGCTTTGTATCATGAAATTGGTAAGTTAACGCGGCACGTGCACAACGCCATCGTTAATTTTGAAATTGAACAAACCCCCGAAAACGAGGAAACCCAGGAGACGTTGGACGGTACGTCGGAACCGGTTAAAACCACTTCTCGCATTCACGATGCATCGGATCGTCTCGAATTTGTGATTGAGACTACGGAGAATGCGGCAAATAAAACGATGGATATGGTGGAAGACACCATCCCCATTGCGGATGAATTGGGTGCGACGGCGCAAAAATTGCGTGGTGAGTGGAAGCGCTTGTTGAATCGGGATATGTCGCCGGGTGAATTTCGTGATTTGTATAAGCAAATTGATACTTTTTTGGCTTTTACGGAAGCAAAAGCATCGGGCATTAATACGAATTTAACATCCATTCTGATGGCGCAGGACTTCCAAGACATCACGGGGCAAGTGTTGAAAAAAGTCATCACACTGGTTCACGAAGTGGAGGATAACTTGGTCGGACTGGTGAAACTGGCTTCGAGTTTCCAAGGTTTCACGCCCGAGAGACTGGATGTGGAGGAGCTTGAAATGCAGGTTAGGAAAGAGAAAGAATATTTGGAAGGTCCGGTGGTGAAAGGCGAAGCACGCCAGGATGTGGTGAACAATCAAGATGAGGTGGATGATTTGCTTTCCAGTCTTGGTTTTTAATGTCGGCGTGAATGCATAGGGATCTTGGCAAGGGTGCCCTTGGGTAAAGTTGTTCCGGTGAAGTTCCAAGACAAACAAAGCGAACAAGACAAAGAAGAAAGGAAAGGGAAGGAGCGGGAAGATGAGCTTTGGTGCTGATGAAGAAATTCTCCAGGATTTCCTGCTTGAAGCCGGGGAAATACTTGAGAAGCTATCAGAGCAGTTGGTGGATTTGGAGAATCATGGCGATGATCATGAACTTCTCAATGCGATTTTTCGTGGTTTTCACACAATAAAGGGTGGAGCGGGGTTCTTGCAGCTCGACGCCTTGGTGGAGCTGTGTCACATTGCGGAGAACGTTTTTGATGATTTGCGAAACGGTAAATTTACCGTTAATGCTGAAATCATGGATGTGGTGCTGTTGGTGCTCGATGCCGTAAATGATATGTTTTCGGCAGTCAGTAATCGCTGTGCGCCCTCACCAGCTGATCGACAATTGATTGGAAAACTCGAAGCGATTGTGCGCGGTGAGATGAGTCAGGGGGGAGGGGGGGCGTCAACAACAGAACCCACTGCCCACAGTGAGCCGACTCGTGAAGTTCAGCCAGAACCAGAACCAGAACCAGAGTTGAACGATGTCACGACGACCCCTACGGAACAAACGGAGACGGGTGACAATGATGAAATATCGGAATCGGAATTTGAGAGGCTGTTAAATGAATTGCACGGTGTTGGGGGTGTGCCGGGACGCCGCTCGGAAAGCATCGATGAGGCCAATTCGACTACAGCTATCTCAGATGATTCTGGAGCGTGTGCAGATTTAGGAGGGCGTGGTGATGAAGTGACGCCTTATGATCCGAATCGTGTGGCGCAGATTATCAATAGTTCGGATGACGAAATCTCGGATGATGAGTTTGAGTCACTGTTAGATGCCTTACATGGCGAGGGGAAATCCATCAGCGCTGGGGCGAAAACGAAGACGTCGGAGCCGGATGTGGTGCCGCGTGAACCAGTGGAGTCGATGCCAGCGTCCGCTTCCCGAGCACCTTCGCCTTCCTCTGAGCCCTCATCTGCTTCAAGCACGGCTCAAACACCAGCGACAGCGGCTAATAAGCCACCGGGTAAAGAGTCGGCGTTGGCGGCGGAAACGACCGTGCGGGTTTACACACATCGTCTTGATGAAATCATGAACATGGTGGGTGAACTGGTTTTAGTGCGCAATCGTTTGGTGCGATTAGGACTGAAAAGTTCGAATGAAGCGATGACGAAAGCGGTGGCTAATTTGGATGTGGTCACGGCGGATTTGCAAACGTCCGTGATGAAAACGCGCATGCAGCCCATTAAAAAAGTGTTTGGTCGCTTTCCGCGCGTGGTGCGTGATTTGGCGCGGAGTCTGAAGAAAGAAGTTAATTTGGAATTGCGCGGCGAAGAGACCGATTTGGATAAAAATTTAGTTGATGCACTGGCTGATCCTTTGGTGCATTTGGTCCGCAATGCGGTTGATCATGGCATTGAAAGTCCAGAAACGCGTGAGGCGATGGGAAAAAACCGTCAGGGCAAGGTGATTCTTTCCGCTGAGCAGGAAGGCGATCACATCGCATTGACGATTTCCGATGACGGTGGTGGGATGGATGCGGATGTGCTGCGCGTCAAGGCGGTTGACAAAGGATTAATGGATCAAGAAGCAGCGGAGCGCTTGTCGGATTTTGATGCGTACAATTTGATTTTTGCTCCGGGTTTCTCGACGCGTGAGGAAATATCCGATGTGTCGGGGCGAGGCGTGGGCATGGATGTGGTGAAAACGACCATTACCCAGCTAAACGGCACCATTGATGTGCAATCCGAGAAAGGGAAAGGCTCGGTGATTGCGGTTAAAGTGCCGCTGACATTGGCGATCATGCCAACCCTGATGGTCATGCTGGGTAAGCAAACTTTTGCGTTACCGCTGGTCAATGTGAATGAAATTTTTCATTTGGACTTGTCGATGACGAATTGCGTCGACGGTCAGGAAGTCGTGATCGTGCGCGAAAAAGCGTTGCCGCTGTTTCACCTGAAACGGTGGTTGGTGGCCGATGCGTCTGCGGAGGATGAGCGGGAAGGCCATGTGGTGATTGTTGCCGTGGGCACTCAAAAAGTGGGTTTTGTGGTGGACCAGTTGATTGGTCAAGAAGAAGTGGTGATCAAACCTCTTGGTAGAATGTTGAATGGTACGGCGGGTATGGCAGGTGCGACCATTACGGGCGATGGTCGCATCGCTTTAATTTTGGATATTCCCAGCATGTTGAACCGTTACGCCGCTTGTGCGTAATGCCGCTTGTGTGTAATAAGGAGCAGCAGGACAAAGGAAATTTGGCGTGGATGTCCTGAGTATTTTAGGCGCGTTTCTGGGCGTGCTGGCGATCGTGGGCGGCAATCTACTGGAAGGCGGCCAGGTCAGCAATTTATTTAATGGCGCGGCGGCGGTCATTGTGTTAGGTGGCACTGTGGGTGCCGCGATGCTTCAAACACCATTGCCCATTTTTCGTGAGGCGATGGGCATGGCCAAATGGATGTTCCTGCCTCCCATTCCCGATTTAGCGGCAGCCATTCATCGTGTGACGCAGTGGAGTTACGTGTCGCGTCGAGAGGGACTGTTGGGCTTGGAGCGTTATGTGGACGCGGAACAAGATCCTTTCGCTCGACGCGGGTTGATTTTACTGGTTGATGGCGCGGAGCCGGAAGCCATTCGCACGGTTTTGGAAACCGGTCTATACGCTTCCGAAAATCATGCCTTGCAAGCGGCGCAGGTGTACGAGTGCATGGGGGGCTATGCCCCCACGATGGGTATTATTGGCGCGGTGATGGGCTTGATTCACGTGATGGGCAATTTAGCGGATCCCGGTAAACTCGGTGCTGGTATTGCGACCGCGTTTGTGGCCACGATTTACGGTGTGGCGGTGGCCAATTTAATTTTATTACCCATCGCAAACAAATTAAAAATTCGGGTGCAGCACATGACGCAGTTGCAAGAATTGGTGATCGAGGGTTTGACCAGCATTGCGGAAGGTGAAAATCCACGCGCCATTGAAATGAAATTACAGGGCTACGTCGAACGATCATCGTTACAGGGCGCGATAACGCGCGACAACATGACGCGCGACAACACGACGCGCGATAGCAGTGAGAATACGGTGCACGATGACGCTTTGTAGTCAAAAGAGTGTCATTAAAAGAGTAAAATTTAAACAGTGAAATTTAAATGATGTCGTTGAGATGAGCGTATCGAGATGATGTCAAGGTGAACCACCCACACGGGTCGGGAGCAACAGCGAGACGAGCATGAGCAGGTTGGTGAGGCGGGCGCGCACGACGGAGACCGTGACGAATCGGGATCGATGGGTGGTGTCTTATGCGGATTTTGTCACGCTTTTATTCGCATTTTTTGTCGTGATGTACTCGGTTTCTTCCGTGAATGAGGGCAAGTATCAGGTACTGACTCAAACGTTCAAAGAGACGTTCAGTGGCCAGGGTAAACCTTTCATATCGTTACCCTTGAGTGAGCGCGATCCCATTCCTTTAATCCATTCGACGCGGTTTTTACCGATACCACGTCTGGATGATTACAACGCTGAGCGTGACTTGCAGTACAACGCTGAGCGTGACTTGCGGGAATTGGGCGAGCAGATTGAGCAGACGTTCAGCGATTGGATTGATTTGGAGCAATTGCACGTGGAGACCAACTCTTTGTGGATTGAAGTAGATATTAAGAGCAAAGTGTTGTTTCAAACGGGTGATGCGACCCCCAGTGACGCGTCGCGTCAAGTGTTGTTGGCCCTAGCGGCCTTGTTGCGTGATCGCACCAATCCGGTTCACGTTGAAGGTTTCACGGACGATGTTCCCATTCAAAATGAGCAGTACCCCAGTAATTGGGAGTTATCGACGGCGCGTGCGGCAGCGGTGGTTCGGGTGCTGATTGAAGGTGGCGTGGGACCTGAACGCTTGGCCGCTGTGGGCTATGGTGAATTTCAGCCTCAGTCCAGCAACGAGACCGAAGCGGGGCGCAGTCAAAATCGTCGAGTGGCGTTGATCATTTCGCAAGACAGCTCGGTACGTCGTACGTTCGGTGCGCGTCACGTGGATGCCATGGAAAACGCGCCGACGTCTCATCGCTAGGCTGAATCTCGGTGCTATAGTTAATGAGGGTGTGAGGGAATGAACGCAGTGGGCCAAAGGCGCTGACCATTTCGAAGGACCTGTTGTAATAGCATTGTTTATAAAACACACTGTTTATGAAAGAACAGTTTTTTAATTTCATTACGTCGTTTTTACGTGCTTGCCTGTGTCTCTCGTCTGTGGGTGCTCAGGGTGGGTACGGAACCGAAACGGTTTTTATGTTGAGGTAATTATTATGTCGCAGCCTGCGCAAACTGCAGCCCAGGATGACCCCATTGTTCAGTGGGTTACTTTTAAATTGGCTGATGAAACATACGGCATCAATGTGATGCAAGTGCAGGAAGTTATACGGGTCACTGATATTGCTCCGGTACCGGGCGCACCGAATTATGTGTTGGGTATTATCAATTTGCGCGGTAAGGTGGTCACGGTGATCGATACGCGTGAGCGTTTTGGCTTACTGACTGAGGACATGACGGACAATTCTCGCGTTGTGATTATTGAGGCGGGAAAAAGCGTAATTGGTATGTTGGTGGATAGTGTGGCGGAGGTGGTGTATATCCGTCAGTCAGAAATTGAACAAACGCCTAACGTCGGTAATGAAGAGTCCAACCGATTTATTCAAGGCGTGTGTTACAAAAACGAAACGCTCCTCATCTTGGTTGCATTAGATCAGATTTTGACCAGTGAAGAGTGGAGAGATGTTGAAAGTTTGACGAAGTAAACGGCATCGATAATCTGAAATAGATTGCTGTGGGTGCGGCGGTGGCGTGTTGTTTATGGAAAGTAAAAATGGATAAAGGGAGTCTCTAAGATGACTGAGGTGGTGACGCAAAAGGTCGGAGTGGCGTCCGATGATCAGTTTGTGAGTACGGAAAATTTGACGCGCTGGGCCACGTTTCGTTTGGCGCGGGAGCTATATGGCGTTAATGTGATGCGGGTTCGTGAGGTGCTGCGTTATTCAGAGATCACGCCTGTTCCCGGTGCGGGGGATCACGTGTTAGGGATTATTAATTTACGCGGTAACGTGGTCACAGTGATCGATGCACGCCATATGTTTCAAATCGAGTGTTCGGCGGTTTCGGATCGAACCCGTATCGTTATTGTCGAGTCCTGCGAACAGGTCATCGGTGTCTTGGTAGATTCGGTGGATGAAGTGGTCGATGTTAAATTAACGGATATTGGGAAACCGCCCAATGTGGGGAATGAGGAAGTGCAGCGTTGTTTTTCTGGCGTTTGCAATCATCGGGATGATTTGCTCATTATGATTGATATTGATCAGTTGGTGCAAGATCAACTGGATAGCACGGCGAACAATGTATTGTAATTCCAAGTCTTTTTCTCCCTCTGTTTTGTGTTGCTGTGTTCAGCAGCATCTCCCCGACGTTTTGTTTTTCGGCATGGACTGACTTCGGGTCATCGTCAGGGTCATTGGCTGAGTACGCGTACGGTTTGGCTT
>JARRRL010000017.1:17339-28367 GCA_037380725.1 Gammaproteobacteria bacterium
CATCAAATTTGCAGTATCTAATTTGCAGTGTGTTGTCGGCGTGGAGGAGTGTGTGATGTTTGGCATAACAGTCGATGGGATAACAGTCGATCACGTTTTATGGGTTGCGGTATGCGCTGTGGTGACGGGTGCCTTGATCATTGCCGTGATACTGGGGTTTGTATTGGTGAAGTCTTTGCAGCGACACCGTGAGTCTGTGACCAGTGCACAAAAAGAATTAGCGCAACGTGTCGAACGGTATAACCATCAACAAACGCGTTTGCAAGATATTGTTGTGACGTTAAATCATGAGATGAAACGGATGAAAAACCTGGTACAGGAACAGCAGTTGGTGCACGAGCAACAGTTAGCGCAGCGGACTGTTTATGGCGATGGGGTAAAAGATTACGAACGTTTGGCGGGCTTATTTTCGTGTGGTCAGGTTGATGTGTCGATGGCGCAAGCCATGGGGTTGTCGCGGGCCGAGGCGGAATTGGTGGCACACATGGCGAAGGCAAACGCTGCTTTTCGAAAACCTGAGCGCGCCTGATATCACTTAATATCACTTAATATTAGAAATAAAAACGGCGTGTTTTGCACAAAGTGTTCTAACCGGCATGATCAATGAATTCCTATACTGAATAGTAGGCTTTGTGTATTCGGTATAATAGGTGTTTATGATGCGTGTCGGTTTCTGGGTTGTTTTTTCTACGTTGAGTGTGTTCGTTGTGAGCGTCTTCACGTCCGGCGTATCATGGGCTGAATCGCCAGAAAGTATTGTGGGCGCGACGACCGTTGATGTGTCGGATGCGCGTCAATTATTTGATAAAGGCGCGGTTTTTATTGATGTGCGCGATGCGCTTTCTTATAACTTGGGTCACATTCCGGGCGCGGTGCATTTGGATTTTAACGACGATGTATTCGCGGTGCTGTATGTATCCGAATCCTTAGATCGTCGTACGCCGGTTGTGTTTTATTGTGACAGCGCTTTGGCGTCAGCGGGCGCCATGGCCAGTTTTTTTGCGGCCAATTGGGGATATGAAAATGTGTTTTTCTTCCGCGACGGGTATTACGCGTGGATGGCTTCGGATTTTCCCATACACTATCAAATGGCGCAATCGTCTACGCGCGTCACCAATTAGAGGAATGGGCTGTGGGATTGCAGCATCCGAACGAATAAGTGTATAAGCTGCTGCAAAAACGCAGCTAAAGCCTGCCCACCCCATGTTTCTCCGCCATAGCGGGCCAAGTATGGCCCGCTATGGCGGTGTGCGGTGAATGAAAACGCAAGTGCAGGCGCTTTAGAATCGCAATATCGCCCCGGCGTAGGTGCCGTCATCCAGATCGCGGTCGCGAATGAACTCAAATCCCGCGTGGATGCGGCGATAGCCCACATAAAGTGAGGCGTTGCTCATGAGGTCGAAAACCAGGCGGGCTTGTGCATCGTAGTATTTGTCAAGACCATTGAAAGCTAAAACGGAAGGCGCGTAATACCCTGAGATTTGTAGTTTCATCTTGATGCCAGGTATCAATGGGAATGAGAGCATCCCCCCAACGGGCAGTGCGGTGCCGTCTGGTCCGTCTGCATCCAAATACGCGATTTGTCCACCCAGGCCCAGCCAATAATATTGTGAAGCGGATTGATTGATTTCGCTCAGCAAAAAGCCCGCGTAAAAACGCTGTCCTAATTCATCGTGATGATATGCGCCCAGCTGTGTCCAAACGCCGTTGTTTCGGGCTTCGCCCAGGAAGTCCAGTGATACTGAATGATCACTCAAACCAAAATTCACAAACTGCGCGTTTACGGGGTGTGAAGAAATGAGCAATAATAGTCCAATAAAGGCTATGATGCGGGTGGATACCGGGGTCATGGATGGGTCTCCTGCATGTACATATGGCGTATCTTCCGAATGATGGAAGCGCGAGTTTAGCGCTACTGATTCTATTGTTCCATGACTTGACATTATTTTGCATGGTTTGCGGTGTCATAGGATACCATAGACTGCTGAAGCGCCAATCCGTTCTGCGTTCAATCAAACTGTTGCTGTTCCGCAGCGCTTGCGTGTGATGGGGCGTCATTTTTCGCAAACGATTCACGATGACGTGAGGAGAAACGTTTACCGTCCTGGTGTTTGATTCATCGTCGTTGAGGAGTCTTTCGATGATTTTTTTCAGTTCATTGTCTTCCAATGTTTTCATAAAAGCGGGTAAGTCTACTTCGTCGTCATCATCATCCAGACTCATATCCTCTAGAATCGCTTGTCGAAGAATGGCGTCGAGTTGATGTGAAAACGACTGGTTTTCTTGGGCGGCTGATAAAGGTTTGCTTGGTGAATACCAGTCTAAGGTGACTTTGTCATCGAACAGAATTTCTTGAAAGCCAAATTTGGGTTTCAGCAAGCGTGCCTTTGCCAGCAACAGACGCTCATGACGTTCTGGGATTCGCTTTCGTTTTCGCTTTTTTCGTTTTGGTTTTTACTTCACTGGAGTGTTGTAATGCTTGGTCTAATAAACGTGAGACGCCGTGCTTTAAAAAAGCGCGTTTCATTTTAGCGGTGAGTGTATCGCTCAATTTTTCGATTAAGACGCAGATTTTTTGCGTCATCCGGGATTAATAACAGTTTTTGGCAGGTGTGAAGGGCCAACATTTTTTTACTTTCACCCGTGAGCGGCCAATAGAGCTGTTTGATTAAAGCGTTCAGGCTGCGGGTGTGGTTCAGCGCAAAGAAGGTTACAAAAAATGCGCTTGAACCAATGTGGTACGTGTATACCCTGCCTCTATCGTAAAAATTATGTAGGTTATCGGGAGGATATTGTTTCCTGGGGTTTGTAAGTATTTGTATTTAGAATGTTTATTCTCAAAAATGAGAGATGCTTGAATATTTCCATAACCCTTCTCTGCAAACCTTTCCCTTAGGTCGATATTAATGACAAAATGTTCCTAAAGTGGTGTTTGGCTTGCTAATCAGAGGCTATGCTTACAGAAGGGGTTATGCGAACAGAATAGAGATGTGTACAGGCTAAAAGATTAGGTAATTTTGCTGAATGTACTGTCGAGGAGAGTGTCATTGTGTCGATCGGCGGGGTTGGATATACGGGAATTCAGCAGGGTATGGCGAGATTGAATTATCACGCGAATCGTATTGCGCATTACGGTACTCAAGCGGGTTCACAGGATGTGAGCGGCGTGGCTGAAGATATGGTGGGCCTGAAGCAAAGTGAGTTTCAGGTCAAAGCGTCAGCAGAGGTGCTGCGTACAGAATTTAGAACAATCGGCTCACTCTTGGATGTTCGTGCTTAGGTTGTTTGAGTTAGTGGGTGTGGAAGTGTGCTTAAAACGCCGTCGTGTTGAGAGAGTGTCATGGTAGCCTTAGCGTTGACATCGTCGACAAGTTGTTGCTCAGAGCGCTCAGCCGTGTTATCGCCACGGGGGTCGGCGGCCTCGCTTGCCTCAACCGTTTCTGAAGAAAAAAGGCGTGCTCTGGAGGAGGGGGCGGTGCAACCGGCTGTGGTGGTTCGCTTGGATCATGGGGTTAAGCTGGCTGCAGGTCCCCTGGCAGCAAGTACAAAAGGACAAGATGTTCGAGAAGAGCCCCAACGACAGTCGCCTGGAGCGGTGAGAGCTGGTCGTATAGCTCGTATAGATGATCGCATCGATACGGCAGTCATAGAAGTGCCCGATGTTGGCAAGAAGGCGCCAGGTCCTGCTGTTCGTGATGCGGGGAGAGAACGGGAAGCACATGTTGCTGCTGAAGCGCGGCAACAAGTAGTGAGTGAAGCCGAACTCAAGCAAATACGAGAACTCAAAGCGAGGGATTTGGAAGTTCAACGGCATGAGCAAGCGCATGCGAGCGCGGGTGGTGCGTACGCCGGAAGCCCCTCGTATGAGTACGTCACCGGTCCGGATGGGGTGCGTTATGCGGTTTCCGGCGAAGTTTCCATCGATGCATCGGCGGTGCCTAATGATCCTGAGGCGACATTGGAAAAAGCCACTGCGGTTCGGCAAGCCGCGTTGGCTCCTGCTGAACCGTCAGCGCAGGATCGACGTGTGGCCGCAGAAGCGAGTCATTTGGCCGCTCAGGCTCGTGTGGAGTTGTTGCAATTGCGGGCGAATGAAAATGATAATCGTGAAAATGATGGCAATCGGAAGGACGCCAACATTGAACGAACGGACCCTCTGCGTTCGAGTGATTCAGCGCGACGTGCTGAGGACGGGCATGATGATAAAGAGATCGAGGACGCGGAAGCCGACGAGGAAGACGATGTACTGACGCTGTTTGGGGAGAGCAGCAACGATCATAAAGACAATGAAACGGATGTGCCGCCTGTACGTGTTGAGCAACGTGTATCGGCTTTGGATCGTTTTCAACAGATCTATGGGTATGTATCGGCATTGACGGATCAATTGACCGAGCGATCGATCAGGACCAGTGATGCGCAGCAGATCCAACACTTTTTTAATGAATTTGCGTAATCCGTTTTAGTTCTTGTTTTTTTCTTGCTCTGAGTTTCCGCTCTCCTGAGCGCCATTGCCTCCTTTAATTGCCTAATCTCTTTAAATCTCTTTTTCTTCCGTAATGGCGTAATAGTGTAATGCTGTAATGGCGCATTGTTTTCGTGTATCTCGTTGCCCACCGGCTGATGATCAATTTGTTGTTGTGGTTGGTTTCAGGGTGTCTCCAGGTATACTGAGTCAAGTCATTCAGTCAAAAATAAGGAGGTTGTGATATGGCTATGTACAAGGCACCCGTTGAGGACATGATGTTTCTGCTTAATGAAGTCTTTCAAGCGGATCAAATTTGGCAATCCATGCCGGGTACCTCAGAGGTATCCAGTGATTTAGCGAAAGCGATTCTGACAGAAGGTGCTAAGATCTGTGAAACCTTACTCTACCCCTTGAATCGAAGTGGCGATGAAGAGGCGTGTCAATTTGATGGCGAAAATGTCACAACCCCACCGGGATTTAAGGCCGCTTATGCGCAATTTGCACAGGGTGGTTGGGTAGGTCTTGGTGGTGAGCCGGATTACAGTGGTCAAGGCATGCCGAAGATGTTGACCGTATTGTTTGAGGAAATGATGTTCGCGGCCAACGCGTCTTTTGCGCTGTATCCAGGTTTGACTGCCGGGGCGGCTTTGGCCTTGGTTTTGCACGGCACGGACGCCATGAAAAAAACCTATTTGCATAAAATGTATGACGGGACGTGGTCGGGGACAATGTGTTTGACCGAACCGCACTGTGGGTCGGATCTGGGTATTCTGCGCACCAAAGCAACTCCGAATTCGGATGGGTCGTATGCGCTGAAGGGGACCAAAATTTTTATTACGGGAGGGGATCACGATTTAACAGAAAATATAGTGCATTTCGTGTTGGCGAAATTACCCGATGCGCCCAAGGGCTCAAAAGGCATATCGTTATTTTTGGTTCCAAAGATCCTGGTGAATGAGGATGGTTCATTGGGTGAGGCCAATGATGTACGGTGTGGTTCGATTGAACACAAAATGGGTATTCAAGGTTCGGCAACCTGTGTGTTGAATTTTGATGAGGCAAAAGGTTGGTTGGTCGGTGAGGTGAACAAAGGACTGGCGGCCATGTTTGTGATGATGAATTACGAGCGTTTATCAATCAGTTTGCAAGGGCAAGGTGCTATGGAGATGGCCTATCAGCACGCCGTTCTGTATGCCAAAGAACGCTTACAAGGTCGTTCACCGCTGGGGGTTCAATCTCCCGATCAGGAGGCGGATGCGTTGTTGGTGCATCCCGATGTGCGTCGGATGTTGTTGACGATTAAAGCGTATAACGAAGGGTGTCGAGCGTTTGCCATGTACGCGGGCTTGCAGTTGGATCGGGCTAAATACCATCCGGAACCCGCTGTGCGTGAGCGAGCGGAACAGCTCGTGGCACTGGTAACGCCCATTGCGAAAGCCTATCTGACGGATCGAGGATTTGAGTGTGCGGTGCTGGCGCAGCAGGTTTTTGGGGGGCATGGGTATATTCGGGAGTGGGGTGTTGAGCAATTAGTGCGGGATTCCCGAATTGCGCAGATTTATGAAGGCACCAATGGCATTCAAGCGATGGATTTGTTGGGACGCAAGATCTTTGGCTCAAATGGACAGATATTGGCACCCTTGATGGCAGATATTGCAGAAACCGTGGATGCGGCAAGACAGCATGCTTTGTTGATGGCGATGGCTGACGCGGTGGCGGATACCGCGTCGGCATTGCAAAACGTGACGTCTGATGTTTTGCATCGTGCGCAAAACAATCCAGCCGAAATTGGTGCGGCGGCAGTGGAATATTTGGAACTGGCGGGTTTGGCGGTGCTGGCCATGATGTGGCTTAAAATGGCTACGGTTGCCGCCGATCGATTGGCGCAGGGCACGAATGAATTGGCGACCGCTAAATTGGCGGTTGCTTGTTTTTTCAGTGAACGCCTCTTACCCAGAGCGATGAGTTTGGCAAAAAATATTTCGGCTGGCTCAGCAACACTGATGGCACCCGATGTCGTTTTGTTTCGATAAGGCGTGATAAATGAGACGGTGCGCGTGCCGTTTGTGCTCAGCCCAATCGTTGAATCTGGCACGGTGATTTCGTTATACAGGATGCGCTAGACTGAGGGTAGAGAGTGTATCTTTTGACATGGTTTGACAGCATCAAGGTATTGTAAGGTGACTGTCAGAGGCACGGGGAACGACTTATTTGTTGCTGGTGTCTACGTGGAAGAGAGTGGCACTCCTATTCGATTTGGGAGCCCGAACAATGGCGCGAACGTCAATTAAGAAAGCCCTTCGGGCTTTAGAACAAAATATTCGACATACCGAAACGTATGAGGCGTGGCGCGCGCTGTCCCTGGAGCACGACCGACTCTCTGGCGCGGAAGACTGGAAGGAGGATGATAAATCCCCGTATTACGATTACAGTCTCATTCGAGTGCGTTTAAATGAGTTGCGGCAGGGTCGCGCGCGTAACGATGTGGAACAATTGGTTTTTAACCTGCATGAAGGGTTGCACGGTAATTTAGGAAATATAGCCAATATCAATTTGTATAATGTTGCCCGAGTGGGCACCAAGCAATTGGTGGTGGACTATTTGCACGAAGTGTGTTCGGCGTTGGCGTACCTGTGTGACAATGATTTTCCCAGTTTTTCTTTTCAGCGTAAATTGGAGTTTTTTCGTGAAATGCGCTTGGCATTTGGGTGCAGTGCGCTCATGTTGAGCGGCGGGGCGGCCTTAGGCATGTTTCACATGGGGGTGATGAAAGCCTTGTGGGAACAACGTTTGTTGCCAACGGTGATGTCGGGCTCCAGTACGGGTTCCATCATGGCCGCCGTATTGGGGACGCGTACCGATCAAGAATTGGTGGATATTTTTGATCCGACGTATTTATACGTGGAAGCATTTCGCGTAGTCGGTTGGCGTGGTTTGATGAAAGGCAAGCCCTTGTTGAGAGGGGATCAATTGGAAACGTGTTTAGAGAAAAACGTTTTGGATCTTACTTTTGAAGAGGCGTATCGACGGACGGGGCGACACATTAATATACCGGTATCACCCGCTGATCCACATCAACAGGCTCGTGTGTTGAACGCGAAGACGGCGCCGAACGTGCTCGTGAGAAAAGCGTCGTTGGCGTCCTGTGCGATTCCCGGTGTTTTCCCCTCGGTTACGCTGTGGGCGAAGAACATCCGTGGTGAAAAAGTACCGTATATCCCGAGTCGAAGATGGGTGGATGGTTCGATTAAAAATGATTTACCCGTGAGCCGTTTGGCGCGTTTGTATGGGGTCAATCACACCATCGTCAGCCAAACCAACCCGCATGTGTTGCCGTTTATTTCCCGCCGGGAAGTGGAGGGCGGCATGGGGTATACGCTGCGTCGATGGGCAACCATGAATTGGACCCAGAATGCCAGTTTTGTTTTGGATATACTGCGACAAAGTATTAAAAATAATGAGGTTGCGCTGCTGGTAGATAAAGCGCATTCGATCATGTCTCAGCGCTATATTGGCGACATCAATTTGGTGCCACCCCGCATGCCGACGAATTTGATACGGGTTTTAAAAAACGCGACAACGAAAGAGGTGGCGGATTTTATTCACTCTGGTGAACGCGCGACGTGGCCAAAAATTGAAATTATTCGCAACACGACAGAAATCAGTCGAACGTTTGAACGGTGTTGCCAAAAACTGGAAGAGCAAGAGCGGCGGCGTCTGCTATTGGGGGCCTTGCCGTCGGGGGGCGGTGAGCGGCGGGTGGACTAATCCGAATCTACGGTGAAGCGTGTGGGGCGTTTTGCGCGTGGGCCGTTCAGTTTGTTTTGCAGTACTTCCACAATCTCGCTGGGTTCTGGCGGGGCGCCCTCACGCAGTGCGTTTTGCACTTCATCCCATTCGGAGTACACCACGATGGGGGCTTGCATGCTGTACTGTGAATGGCATTTTACGATGGGGTACGTGAGCCAGGTGATTTCACTGTTTGAGGGTGTGGTCTGCGCGAAGGCGGGCAGGGCGTCAAAGAATTGCGTGTCCACAATCACAAAAAACTTTTTCCCCCAGCGTCGAAAGACGGGGACTTTTAATTGCAATTGAGGCACCAGTCTTTTTTGCGCGGAGGAGCGAAAGTCGGGCCTGCGGTCAGAGTTCGTGCGGTCGAGGTGCTGGTGTTGGAGGAAATGGTGCATCGGGCTTCGGATTTCACCCCCCGAAAAGTACACGGCTTGCACTTCAACGGCGGCAAAATCAACGATGCTGTCGTTTTTGATTTCACCTAACACGAAGTCAACTTTTCCGATTTTTCTCAGCTTTTCGGGGTCTTTTTGGTCTTGAATTTTGAGAATACGGACTTCGGGAAACACAGCGAAATGGGCACCTGTGCCAAAAGCCAGTTTGGCAGCATCGTGAAAAATGCGGTTACCTTCTAAAAACCGAACGGGGCAAAGCGAGGCGGCTGTTTCCCCGTCTGACAGGCTGCATACGCCAATGGGATCGGATTTGCTGGATTTGGTGCACGGCGAATGGCGAAACGGACAGTGTTTGCGTGAGCGATTGTTTTGTGCTTCTTCAGTCAGATTATCCACATCATAACCAAAAATTTCTGAAATGATCATGCTGTTTCCTACGCGACGGCGGTGGTTTTGGTGGTTTTTTTGCTTGAGTTACCGCTGAACGCTTGCGTGGCCTGTTGGATGCATTTGGCGATTTGACAACTCAGCAGTGGGGGCATCGCGTTGCCTACCTGGGTGTATTGTTCCGTTCGTGATCCGTGAAACTCAAATGAATCCGGGAACGATTGTAATCGAGCGGCTTCTCGAACGGTAAGGCTGCGATCTTGATTGGGGTGGATGAACGCGCCCCAATGCAGATCACATTTTGTCAGTATCGTGGAGGCTAAGCCATGCCAAGCCAGGCGACCATATCGTTTGGTGTGATCGCATCGCCGGGCTTTTTGCATACCCCTCGGCAACAGATGAACTGGCACATCCCGCCAACTTCCACCGGGCGGGATGTGCCGCATGCGTTCCAGATTAATGGGGGCGAGACGCGGGGCAGCGTGATTTAACACATAAGGGGTGTGGCCGCGTAACATTTTTTGGTATGCCGATTTGGGTGACGTACGATAGGCAGCGTTGGGAGCCGCTTCGCCGTTGCGAAGAATGGGTAGATCGTATAGCGCGTCTTTGACGGTCACGATTGGATGCATGGTAGTATTGTGAACGTCACTGTGAGTGACTTCTGGCCAGGAGATGGGGATGCCCCAGCGGTTCCCCAGAAAGACGACGCGACGCCGCTCTTGTGGAACACCGTATTCTTCGGCTTTCAGAATGCGATATTCAACGTGGTATCCCAGTTTGCGCAGTTGGTGCATGATGTCGTTCACGACTTTCCCTTCGCCGATGGACAGAATGCCCGTCACATTTTCCAAAACGACCCAACCGGGCATTAAACCGTTCACAATCCGTAAGTAATCGTTGAACAGAAGACTGCGTTTGTCGTGCAGACCGCGTTGATGATTGTAGACGCTGTAAGCTTGGCAGGGGGGACCGCCGATTAAGCAATCCAATTGACCTTTGGCTAATTGCGATGCCTTGAGGAATCGGCGTGCGGGTAAATGTTCGATCGGTCCATCCAGAAACTGTGTGGCGCGATGCGCGGCTTGGAATGTTTGTGCTGCGGCTTCGTTGGCGTCGTTGCCAACGAGAATATGGAAGCCCGCCTGTCTGAAGCCTTCAGACAACCCACCTGCACCACAAAAGAGGTCTATTGCTGTCCATTGGTTTATCGCGTGGTTCATGGCGCGCCTACCTCAGATTCAAGGCGAGTATGGGTGGAACTGAAGATTGTGTGTTTTTTATTCTGAATTTGAGCGTCTCATTATACCGTGTTTCACCGGCCTGGTCTGTGATGTTGGAAATTGATCTGTTTATAAATTTAAGGTGCTCGGTTTACAAAGTATAGGTGCTCTGTGCGCAGCTCATGAAGCAGTAGTGTACGGACTGTTGATACCGGGTTCAGTTGTGTTTCAGGCGTTATGTGTTCTAGACTCCGTGAGTTTTAAGCTTTGTGTATTTTAAACTTCATGAGCTTCAATCGTAGAGGTAATGTGTGCAAGGCTCCGATTCTGTTCTAACTCCTGTGTCTACCCGTCGCGTCGAAGCCGGTGTGCTGCACAGCATGTGTTTTCACTCCGGGCGTGCGGAGGGCGTGCGGAGCGCTGCTCATTTGCGCTTGCTGTGGAGCACATGAAAAAGGTGCGCCTGAAAAGCCAGCAGACCGGTTCATCGTGTGATTTTGTGTGGTTGCACGTTGAATGGGATCAAGCGGGCATGGTTGAATTACTGGTTGACATGGGTATAAGTGAAGCCGCTGTGGGTGCATTAACTGCAAGCAGTACACGCCCGCGATACGTGAGTTTTAAGCTTTGTGTATTTTAAACTTCATGAGCTTCAATCGTAGAGGTGATGTGTGCAAGGCTCCGATTCTGTTCTAACTCCTGTGTCTACCCGTCGCGTCGAAGCCGGTGTGCTGCACAGCATGTGTTTTCACTCCGGGCGTGCGGA
>JARRRL010000018.1:0-7363 GCA_037380725.1 Gammaproteobacteria bacterium
TCGCCGAAATGATTTTACCGGCATTGTCCATTTCCGGTATTCACCTTTTTTACCTTTATGATACGGATTTTCATCATTATAGTTAGCGATATCCACTGTCAACTCACTGCCAAACCAAAATGGCGTCACCGTGCCCGCCCGACAGCTATACTCCCATTCCGCCTCGGAGGGCAGGCGAAAGCCAAAATCAGCATTCAGCTCATTCAATTTCTCAATAAAATTTTTGCTTTTTTCCCAAGAAACCCGTTCTACCGGATTTTGCACATCCTCCATAAAACGGCTCGGATTATCTCCCATCACCACCTGCCACAATTCTTGCGTACAGGCCGTTTCCGCCAGCCAAAAACCGCGCTCAAAAGTGATTTTCTGTTGCGGACCTTCACAGTCAAATCGCCCCGGCTCATCTTCCGGAGACCCCATCATGAACGCTCCAGGCGGCATCCAACGCATCACAAAAGTAACCCCTTTTACCGCCACTTCCACAAACAAGCCATAAGGATCCCGACCTATTTCCGTCGCCCAAGTCGGACAGCGCATTGCTTCCAGCGTTAATTCTTGAGCTAAGGTTTTAATGACAATACGCTGAATGTCTTCCGGAAGGGTAAATCGGCTATTCGGACGAATTGACAGTCGTTTCGCTTCCCCCTCCCCATCCTCAATGATAAGAAACGATTGGTCTGTCAGTTGAAAGCGAGCCAGTTCAAGGCCAGGTAATTCAGTCTCCTCGACTGCGCTCACCAACAGTTCATTGCGCATCTGAGACAAGCGAACCCAATGATCAGGCGCTGTTTCAAGCAGCCAATCGGGTAATTGTCTCGGGTCAATCCCCTTTGGCACAATGGCCTTCTCTTTTCGAGCACTCCAATACCGGGCAAAAAGCCATTTGGTCTCATCCGACCACGCCTCATCGCCTGACCGACTCACTACACGTCCGACCCAATCCAGCAACATCTCGTGTTGCATCTCGTCGAGTGTTCCCTCACGTTCCGATTTCACCAGGCATTGCAGAAACGATTTGTGCGTCTGCAACAACGGTTTGCCCAGTTGTTGCCGCTGCTCGATCTGAAGCTCCATCGGCATCTGGGTTTCAAAAGGTTGAATTAAACGCCACATGGCTTCGCGATCATAATTGCCTTCGTCTTCTAAACGCTGAAATCGTTCGCGATACACATCACGCTGCGCAACGCTGTTCCATTGAAACGTGACGTTTCCTCGCAATGCGGGGTGATGAATCAAACGACTTTCCACTGAGGCGTGATAGCCCAAGGCTCGGCGAGCTGCACGCACTACATCAGGCATGAGTTCGAAAGTCCAAGACAAGTACGCGAGTAAATTTTCCGTTTGTTCTTTATTTTGCGCGTCTATGGCCTTAGCTTTACCTCTATGGTCTTGCTGAGAAACGACACAACACGACGCCGAAAGCAATAAATTCTCATTCCAAGCGTGATGATTAAAATATCGCTGTAATTCCCGATTCCATTCACGAGGATGCGCCACCAAAATCGTTTCAACGTGCGCTTGATTCCGCTTTAACGATTTCCCTAAAAAATACCAACAAGAACTGGTAATGCGTTCCGGATGCAGTAAACCCAGATCCCCAATGTACAATATTTCAGCTTTGTTTGATTTTAACGGAAACCCACGAAACGTACGCCCACGATAATCATAACGTTGATCTTCCGCATCCAAACAACTATAAACATGTAAGCGCTTTCCAAACCAACGCATCAATTGTTGAGCGATCGCAACGAAATCGGCAAAAAATGGCCTCAGGTGGCGGCTGAAATCCACGATCAAAATCAACTCTGTAGGCCAACAGGGCTTGTATTGCCATGGTATTTCAATTAACGCTTGTTGCTTAATTTTTTTCTTAATTATTTTCTTTACATCCAATCGACGTGTCTTTTTTCGATCACAAAAAAGCGTGCGCAGCACTGGCCAAAGCGATTGCCAAGGCATCAACGGTTCAGGACGACTCAGTTCATCGGGCATGGGGCTGTCCACCTCATCCTGAAATGGTGTTGTTTTATCATACCAATCTGGGAGCTGAACAAACTCACTTCGATTCTCCGGCTCAACCCGAGTCGATGCAACGAGATTTAAAAAGGGTAAATCAAGTGTTGCAGGCGGATAATCACTCTGTGCTAAGCTTCCTGGCTTTAATCGTTGCGATTTTCGTTTTGAAGCTCCACGCTTCAATAATTTAGGAAAGGCCTGCTCAGACGCTGGCGGAGTGTGCTGCTTCTGTAAGCGCAACTGAAGCAACTCAGCCAGTTCTTCGGGCATCGCATCGGGTATGGCTTGCCGCATCTGAACAAAAAGCTGCATTTCTAATGCCTGATGTAGCCTTTTTACACGCTTTTGAGTCATCGAATTCAACCGCTATACTTTTCGTAAGTCAATTCCGCCAGCTCTGTAAATTTCTTTATTTTCAAATTCGCTAATTATTTCACTTTCATTTCCATTTTTAAATCTATTCTTAATATGCGCCTTTCCCCTCTCCACGAGCTGCTGCACAAAAGACGCCTCATCACGATCATCCAATTTCATATCCAGCAGTAAGCAACGTCGCAAAAAAGCAGGCGGCAGAGTTTGTTCGTTATTGCTTGTGATAATAATCAAGGGTGGCGGCTGTTTCTCCGCGTCACATTCAATACGCTTTTTTTGACTGTCCTGAATGTAGGGCACTTCAAAACTATAATTGCCTAAAGCCTCCAATAAACTATTTGGTACAGAACGATCGGCTTTATCGATTTCATCGATCAGTAGAAGAACCCCATTTTTGTAATCTCGAATTACTCCCTCGGGTTCGCCCCGGTAAGGTTCAGCGCTGTGATAAACATTATACTCCGCTGCACTTTCAGGATTCAGCGCCCACCATAGTGGTCCCGCACTCAAATACGCCACTTCCTCTTTCACACCAGTACTACTATTAGCATCGGATAATCGCCGAAGCGCATCATAACGCCAAAACAGATCCTCAGCTTCAGTTCGTTCATTCACCACTAAGCACGCTAATGGCATTTGCAAAAATTGCGCTGCCGCTCTGGCCAACTGCGTCTTGCCACAACCAGGCTCACCACACACGAGCAGCGGTCGACAAACCGCTTTGGCGGCAAGTATGGCAATCGCTTGCTGACGATCAAACTGGTGTACCGCCGACTTGGGCCAACCAGGACAGGAAGCAAGATTTAACGGTTCAGCGTTGACGAAATCACTGATGCTTGTATTCATAAATGATCCTTTTCATTTTTCATCGTGTCATGTATTGCACCATAAATATTTCGCACCAGTTGATCCAGGTCTCCGCCCTGCAGCCCTTCGCAATAATATTTTTGTTCCGCATAATCGTCATTCTCATCATCAACGATTACTTGCTGAAGAAAAGGGTATTCTTCTCCAAAGCGCTTGCGTAACTGTTGCATCATTTTCATTTCCACTTCCGCGCGCTCAAAACGCAAAAAATAGTCATCCCTACCACGAAGAGAACGGTGCACAGCTGACGTTAACGAATTTACCGTTTTATGCATTCCCATATTTTTCGCTACCTGTGGACACAGAATACTATGAGAATTTTCCCAGTTCAGTTCGTTGTTAAAATTTTTATAATAATTACTGTAGTTTATCCCCGCCTCTGCCTTCAAGGTCAGCTCTCCCCGCCCCCTCAAGCGAGAGCGATCATCCTCAGTGACATAGTCATACATCACCTGAGCGTGTGCGATGGCGGAAACAATGAGCTGCAGTGCACTCTCGTGCTCCTCCATGAGGGGGATTTCCGCATGTACCCCTTCCCGATTTAGAGCATGCACCAAAACATGCAGTGCTTCATCATTTACGGCTAGACACAACAACCAACCAATTAGTTTTTTAAGCTCACCAAGCAGTAAATCCCGCTGGCGCGTCGGTTTCACTGCTTTAAGTTCTTCCTCCAGCCAACATTGGATTGTCTCAAGACAACGCACAAGAAATTCAGCATTTCCAGAAAAAATATTATTATCAATACCAGAAAATGGTCCAGGATCTGCGTCACCGGAGCTCAGTTTAAGTCGACCGAACTCGGTCTGAAAAACAGGTTGATTCAGTATCTTTTTTATTTCCTCTTTTACGGTCTGTATCCTTTTTTCCTTGGAAACAATGCGAAATCGCAGCACCTTCTCTTCATTCAAAGCCTCAACAACCTTCGCCAATACAGCACCTTGCTCATCTTCGTTATCAGCCTTGAAATTAAAATTGGGAAAAACCGTATCCCATCCTTGGGTCTCCTCGTTATACCCCCCCAACAACCACGCCAAAGCGACAGGAAGGGCATCATGGAACTGCTGGCGAAGCAATGCGTCCACACCACCTTCAAACGGATCTCGCCAATAATCCACTATTTCTTTAACTTTTAAATTTGAAGCCCGAAGCTCACCTGAAAACACAACAATTGGTATTAAATTATCAGCACGCTTTCGATATATATGCAATAATTCAATGATACAATACGGGGAGCGAAAATAGTCTTCCGTCAAAAGAATAATAATTTTTTCAGCTTCACTCAGCTCTTCCATAAAAGCTTTTATTGATCCAAAAGTCTCCATGGCGTTTTGGTCATAACACACCGACCACTGATCAACAGTCTTGTTGTTGTCTTCCTTGTCTTGAGATAAATCTATTACAGCAGGTTTATTTTCATTATCAAGAACCAGTGAACGAAGCGACACAGCGTGTAAATTTACTTGAATCTTTTGAATGAGGCATTGAATAAAATGATAATCAGAGCGTCGCGAGTATGAAACGTATATCCGCTTTGCTTTACTGGCTTGGGATTCCATGAGCGGCCACCTCCCCAGGTTGCTCCAATTGACGTACAATCGATCCACACCTTTTTCTGAGCTCTGCATTGTCGACAGTACGTTATGCAACCTCATTTATACTTGTAAAACAAGTTATTTTTCCCAAATGCAAGCGTAATACAGCAGGGTCGCTATAAAAGCATCGTAAACATAAAGAGTAAGATTTCATATTTACGTCATATGTAAACTTAAACTCATCCAATCCGCCCTCTTTCAAGCTTATATACTGATATACTGGCACTGACAAAATCACACACACCCAGAAAGGGACACGGCTGTCAATGAATATGGAATACGCCAAACCATCCTATGACCACAGCATCGTCAGTTTACTGTCTCTTTTAAAAGCCACGTTTAACGGCTCCGAAAACACACTGCCATCATCCCATTGCCTGAACAACGAAAAATACCTCAATAAACTGAAGGACGCCCAGCATATTATCTTACTGGTCATTGATGGCTTGGGGTATAACTACGTTACTAAGCACCCAGAATTCAACACGCTGAACGGCAATCTATTGGGCTGCATGGAAAGTGTTTTTCCCACATCCACCGCGCCCGCGATTACCTCTTTTTTAACCGGAAATACACCTTATGAACACGGCGTTTGTGGTTGGTTTCAATGGTTTTCACGGTTTGGAATTTTAGCAAAAGCGCTGCCCTTTCAAACACGTGCGGGCAGCATCCCACTCGAAAAATTTGGACTCCACGCCGAAAAGTGCTTTGATTTTGAATCTTTTTTCAGCAAAATTAAGACGCCCTCCTTCAACCATACCCCCGTTTATATCGCCAATTCCCCGTTTAATGAATACGCTACGCGAGGCGCTACCTCGGTACCCTATGCATCACCGAAAGAGCTGGTTTCCAATATCCTAGACACCGTCAAGCGCTGTCGCAGCAACAGTTACCACTATGCGTATTACCCCCAATTCGACAGCATTTGTCATAAATTTGGTCTAAACAGCCCCGAAGCGCAACGCGAAGCACAGAATATCGATCGCTGGATTGAATCAATTCACACGGGCCTCAAAGCGCACAACGCCATCGCCATTGTCACCGCCGATCACGGCATGATCGATACGCAAGCATCGGATCGACTCCGATTAAATCGCTTTCCGGAAATTTACGATTTACTCACCTTTCCCTTGAGCGGCGAACCCCGAGTGTCTTTTTGTCACGTTAAGCGCAAACATCAACACGTTTTTGAAGAAAAATTCGAAGAAATACTGGGTGAATACGCCTACTTAATGGATTCAACAGAAATCATTGAAAACGGTTGGCTGGGCCCCACTCAGGCGTCGCGCAATCAGTTTCTACCGCACGTTTTGGGCGACTACACCCTGATCATGAAAGCCCAGTACACGCTGTCGGATGTCCTCCCAGGCGAAAGCGATCCCCGTTTTATCGGCATGCATGGTGGCTTAAGCGATGATGAACGACTCATTCCGTGTATCTGGCTTGATGCCGACAGGCTTTGACTCATGAGTCATCTTGCGTAATGCTATTATGATTTATCGGGCTCATCACCCTATCATCACTTTAACTGTTGGAGGATGTCGTGATGCAAACAAACGGTGCGCCTCGCATCCTTATAAAAGAAATGGGACCGCGTGACGGCCTGCAAAATGAAAGCGTCACAATCAGCACCGAACAAAAGTGCCAATTCATCGATGCCTTGGCGGAGACGGGTTTGCGTTACATTGAGTGCGGCGCTTTTGTATCCCCACGCTGGGTGCCGCAAATGGCGGATTCTGATGCGGTATTTGCTACGCTTACACGTCGCCCAGGCGTCACTTACGCCGCACTAGCGCCCAATGATAAAGGCTTGGATCGCGCGTTGGCAGCGGGTGTAGACGAAATCGCTGTGTTTGCCGCTGCCAGCGAAACGTTTTCCCAAAAAAACATCAATTGCAGCATCGCAGAAAGTTTGAGCCGTTTTGCGCCCATGATCAAACGGGCCAGCGCCGCACGCGTACCAATCCGGGGTTATCTATCTTGCGTTCTCGGTTGTCCCTATGAAGGGGACGTGGAACCCGAACGCGTCGCCGAACTCAGCGCGGAACTCATGGAAATGGGGTGTTACGAAGTGTCGCTCGGCGACACCATCGGTATCGGCACACCAATCAGCGCCGCGCGCCTCTACGAAACGGTGCTACAACGCGTACCCAGTGAACACACCGCGCTGCATTTTCACGACACCTATTGTCGCGCTCTCGCTAATTTATGGGTGTGCATCGAACGAGGCGCGCGTGTCATCGACAGTGCCGTCAGTGGATTGGGCGGGTGTCCCTATGCTGCCGGAGCCAGCGGCAATGTGGCCACCGAAAACGTCGTGGATCTGCTGCACCGATCCGGCTTCGACACCGGTATTGATTTAACAGCCTTGCTGAAGGTAGGCGATCTCGTGAGCCAATGGTTACACAAATCAAGCCGTACCCCCGTTAGTATGGCCTACGGTCGCTCGTGCGAATAAACCCGCCACCTCCTTATCACTCGAAATAGGAAAAACATCAAGAGAATAAAGGAAA
>JARRRL010000018.1:7420-23068 GCA_037380725.1 Gammaproteobacteria bacterium
ACGTTTCCACATTACAGCGATCTGCACGCTTTTAGTTTGAATCAATCCGAAACGTTTTGGTGTCAGCTTTGGCAGTTTTTGGGTATTAAAGGACAACTTAACGCACAGCCCAATCAAATCTTAAGCCTGCCACCAAGCAGCGATGCGTCTCCCCACCTTCACCCCTCCAATATTAACAAAAATCACAGTTCCAAGCCCTTTTACCATTACCACTGGTTCACGGGCAGCACACTGAATTTCGCTGAAAATTTCCTGTATCCATCGGAAATAAGCGCTGCCGACACCATCGCCTTAGACGGCCACGACGAACGCGGCCCCTGGCGACAGTACACCTGGCAGGCCTTGCGCGACACCACCCTGCGACTCGCTATTCATTTACAACATCAAGGTATTCAGCCCGGTGATCGGGTCGCGGGTTATATGCCTAATATTCCCGAAGCCATTCTCGCCATGCTCGCCACCACCGCCGTGGGCGCAATCTGGACCAGTTGTTCACCGGATTTTGGGATCAACAGCGTGCTCGATCGTTTTGCGCAGGTAACGCCGCGCGTGCTTTTCACCGTCGATGGTTATTTTTACAAAGGCAAGGCTTTCGACCTTGATCAGAAAGTCCACAATATCATCCAACAATTGCCTTCTTTAGAAACCGTGATCGTTTTACCCTACCTCAACACGAAATCGACCCCCAAACCAAAGCCCCCATGCAAAAACGAACGCCCTCGCATCACGAACTGGGAAACGTGTTTGCAAAAGGCAACGCCTCAGGCGCTGTCACAGTTCGTATTCCAAGCCTTCCCCTTCGACCATCCGGTGTTTATTCTGTATTCTTCGGGCACAACCGGTAAACCGAAATGTCTGGTGCACGGGGCTGGCGGTACCCTATTACAACATTTAAAAGAACTGGTTTTGCATACCGATGTTCGTCCCACCGATCGCGTTTTATACTACACCTCTTGCGGCTGGATGATGTGGAACTGGGCGGCTTCCGCTTTGGCTACCGGAGCTCGCTTAGTTACCTACGACGGCGCACCCACTTTTCCTCAAACCGAAACGCTCCTGCACTTTGTCGCTCAACACGGCATCAACATCTGGGGTGCCAGCGCACGTTATCTGCACGCCATCTGCCACGCTGGCATTACAAACCAACAGATCGATCTTTCTGCCGTGCGCTGCTTGCTCTCCACCGGATCGCCCTTGTCCAAAGCGGATTTTGAATACCTGTACCGACACCTCACACCGCACACACGCTTATGTTCCATTTCGGGTGGCAGTGACATCATTTCGTGTTTTGTGCTTGGCAACCCTTGGCTGCCCATTTATGCCGGTCAAATTCAATGTAAAGGTCTAGGTATGGCGGTCGAGATCTGGGACGATGCGGGTCAAGCGCTGGGCCACAGCCAAAAAGGCGAACTGGTTTGCACACAACCTTTTCCTTCCAGACCCGTGTACTTTTGGAACGACGCGGACTATTCCCGCTATCACCACGCGTATTTCGATCGCTTTCCCGGTGTTTGGGCTCACGGCGATTTTGCCGAATTCACCCCACAACACGGCATCATCATCCACGGTCGCTCCGACACCATTCTGAATCCACACGGTGTGCGCATTGGCTCTGCTGAAATCTACAACCCCGTTGAACAAGTCCCCGAGGTAGCCGAATGCTTAGCAGCACCACTCAATACACCCGATAAGGACGTTGAGATTGTGCTTTTTATTGTCAAGACTGATATCAAAACTGATGTCAAAACCGTAAACAACAACAAAATGGAAGATGAGAAAGAGATGGGGAAAGCAAAGGGGAAAGGGAAAGCAAAGGGGAAAGAAGAAGATGATGATGAAAGTGGTGTTGAAGGAGGTATTGAAAGTGGTATTGAAAGTAAAAGTGATGCGGCGCTGCGACAGCGCATCCGACAAGCCATTATCGATTACGCGTCTCCACGCCACGTACCGAAACACATCTGTTTTACCCAAGATTTACCCAAAACACACTCCGGCAAACTCATGGAAACCTTAGTCAAACAGCTCATCAATGGCGAACAAACCGCCTCACTCAGCGCGGTCGCCAATCCAAGTTGCTTGGCTTATTTTCGCCGTATACGCCACACATTAACATCACCAACAGAAAACACTTGCAGAAGCTAAAGTTCTAGGGTAGATTAGCGACCCTCTCTTGCACGGCGAGAGAAATTTGTATCAGCGGTTTGTATAAAAGGTGTTGTAAATGTAATAATATTCAGCTGCACGTTCAGAGCTCGGTAGCTCAGAATAAGTAGCAGCAATAAACTACATCGTAGAACGCCGTATGTGTAATTATTGAATATGTTTGCAATAACTTAGCAATAAGTAGCAATAAAATAGTTGGGCCGTCGCCAAGCGGTAAGGCAGCGGGTTTTGATCCCGCCATGCGTAGGTTCGATCCCTACCGGCCCAGCCAATTCTCCTGATTCCTCAAGTCTCTGTTTTCAGCTCAGCGCAACCTAGATATTTAAGACTGTAATTTGCAAGCCCGTTTCAATCATAGGTAGTCAACTATGGTACAATCCTTCGCCAGACCTTAACGGCTACTGCACTCAACATGTCCTTTAAATGCTAAACAGGAGCGTCTCGTGACAAGACTCGTTGTATTCGCCGGAAACGCCAACCAACACTTAGCAAAATCGGTGACCAAACACTTGGGTTTGCCCGTGGGCGCTGCAACAGTTGAACGTTTCAGCGATGGGGAAATCATGGTGGAAATTACAGAAAACGTTCGCGGAAGTGACGTCTTCATCTTGCAATCCACCTGTATGCCAACCAATGATCACCTAATGGAACTATTAGTTATGGCGGATGCACTGCGTCGCGCCTCAGCCGGTCGGATTACGGCGGTGATGCCCTACTTTGGCTACGCACGCCAAGACAGACGCGTTCGCTCAGCACGCGTGCCCATCACGGCCAAGGTGGTGGCAGATATGATCACCACGGTGGGCATCGACCGTGTGCTCACGGTCGATTTACACGCCGATCAGATTCAAGGTTTCTTTGATATCCCAGTTGACAACATTTACGCCACGCATGTGCTGCTGCAAGACATCGAAAAAAGCACTTTAAGCAACCCCATGGTGGTCTCACCCGACGTCGGCGGTGTCGTTCGAGCTCGCGCCTTTGCCAAATACCTGTCGTATTCCGATATGGCCATTATCGACAAACGCCGTTCCACCGCCAATGAATCGAAAGTCATGCACATCATCGGCGACGTTACCGATCGCACTTGCATCCTGATTGACGACATTGTCGATACCGCCGGGACACTCTGTAATGCAGCACATGCGCTCAAAAACAACGGCGCCAAGCAAGTGCTCGCCTACGCCACACACCCCGTGCTGTCTGGCAAAGCGATTGACAACATCTGCAATTCGGCTCTGGACGGCCTGGTCATCACCGATACCATCCCCCTATCAAAAATATCCGCCGATTGTGATAAAATCCGGCAAATTTCTTTGGCACCTTTGCTGGCGGAAACCGTTCGACGCATCAATAACGAAGAATCCATCAGCGCGATGTTTGATCCCGTCGACCTGCATTGATCTACGGTAGTATTGATCTCACGATAGTTAGGTATACATTCCCACGCGAGAGCATGGGAACAAGAAACGAGAGAGAGAATGTCCAAAATCAGATAACACTGATGTAAAAACACCCGGCGGTTGGTCGCGGCCTCCGGAACCTCAACCACTCGCACAACAACAGAGCCCAAACGGGCGCTGCGGGGAAATGCCTCTGCGAGTTATCAACTACCTAGGAGCTCAAACTCATGAGTGAAGTCTTCACCATAAATGCTCAACCACGAAACGACCTGGGGAAAGGTGCGAGCCGCCGCCTGCGTCGTCTAGAGGGTCTTGTACCGGGCATCGTGTATGGCAGCGGGAAAGCCTCAACGCCCATCAGCATCGTTTACCGCGATTTGATCAAACTGCTTGAAAACGAATCTTTTTATTCTCATATTCTGACCATGAATGTCGGGGACGCGCACGAACAAGTCGTGCTCAAGGATATCCAGCGACACCCTGCCAAAGACATCCCAACGCACATCGATTTCTTACGTATTGATGACACACACATCATCCGCATGAATGTGCCCTTGCACTTTATCAATGAAGCGCAATGCAAAGGCGTCAAAACCGGCGGTGGTGTAGTGGATCACCAAATGACGGAAGTGGAAGTGCAGTGTTTACCTCAAAACTTACCAGAATACATTGAAGTCGACATGGCGGATCTGAATCTGGGAGACGCTATCCACCTTTCTCAGTTAAAACTGCCGTCTGGCGTCAAAATCACCGCCCTGCAACAAGGCGAGGACCATGACCATACGGTCGCCATGATTCAGGCCACACGTGCCGGCGCGGATGCAGCCAGTGAAGGGGAAGAAGAAGGAGCAACAACCGAGAGCTAAGCTTCGTTTCGGAACGCAAAACGCAAATGGATATCACTATCCAAATGAGCTGAGTGCTTTGTGGCTCAGCTCTTTGCTATAACAAGAACTACAAACAAGTGATACACCAAGAGCTACACCATTTTCTATACCATGATCTACACCCTGACACGCTAAAACACACGATAGCCCTTTTAGAAAACAGTCGCCTGAAAACAGTCGCCTTTAGAAAAAACAGTTACAACGAGGAAACGCCAACGATGGCAGAACCCGTCCGCCTGCTGATCGGTCTCGGCAATCCAGGCAGTGAATACGAACACACACGCCACAATGCTGGCAGTTGGTTTATCCAACGCCTGGCCGCCAGGTGTAACGTGAGCTTTAAACACGAGACAAAATTACAAGCCTACGTGGGAATGGCCAACCTGGCCGATCAACGTGTGATACTCGCCGTGCCCACCACGTTTATGAATCACAGTGGCTTTGCTACACAAAAGCTCATGCATTTTTACAAGGTGGAAACCCAGGCCCTACTGGTGGCGCATGATGAGCTGGATCTACCACCGGGTATCATCCGTTTGAAAGCAGGCGGCGGCCACGGTGGCAATAATGGTCTGCGACATATCATTGAACAATTGGGCCAACAAAAACAGTTCGTGCGCTTACGTCTGGGAATCGGTCATCCTGGGAACAAATCTAAGGTCACCCCTCATGTGCTCTCAGCGCCCAAGCCCGACGAACTGGCCAGCATTGATCAAGCCATCGACGCCGGACTGCAACACATCAATCAAATCGTGCGCGGCGAATTCAGCGAGGCCATGAATCAACTCCACCGCTTTGACGCCAGCGCCAAACCCGCTGCGGACACAACACTTCACATACAGCAATAAGGCAAAAAAATGGGAATTCAATGTGGCATTGTCGGTCTACCAAATGTGGGAAAATCCACGCTGTTCAACGCCCTAACTCGCGCGAACATCGAAGCAGCCAATTTTCCGTTTTGCACAATCGAACCCAACACCGGTACTGTACTGGTCCCCGACAAGCGACTCGAAAAGCTTGCAGCCATTGTTAAACCCGAGCGCACTATCCCCACGAGCGTTGAGTTTGTGGACATCGCTGGACTGGTGGCGGGCGCCTCAAAAGGCGAAGGCTTGGGAAATCAGTTTTTAGCGAACATTCGCGACACCGACGCCATCGTTCAAGTTGTCCGCTGTTTTGAAGACGAAAACATCGTACACGTAACGGGCAAAATCGATCCCCTGGACGACATTCAAACCATCCAAACGGAACTGGCCCTCGCTGATCTGGAGAGCATCGAAAAAGCGCTCATTAAAATCTCACGAACCGCAAAATCGGGTGACAAAGCAGCCATCGCGCTGCAAGCCTGCTTGGAAAAAGTCGTCCCCGCCTTAAACGACGCTCGCCCACTGCGTTCATTGGATTTATCAAGCAACGAAAAAAACGCACTCAAACCCTACAACTTGCTGACGCTCAAACCCACACTCTATTTAGCGAATGTGGATGAAAACAGCCTAGATGGCAACAAATGGGTGGACGCCGTACGCGAACACGCGGCTGCCGAGGGCGCCGAACTCGTTATTATTTGTGCAAAAATTGAATCAGAACTGGGTGAACTCAGCGATGCCGAACGCGAGGAATTCTTAGTTGATTTGGGCATGCAAGAACCCGGCTTAAATCGCGTTATCCGCGCCGGTTATCAACTTCTGAATCTCCAAACGTATTTCACCGCCGGCGTCAAAGAAGTGCGCGCCTGGACAACACACGTGGGAGCCACGGCACCGGAATCCGCTGGTGTTATTCACACGGATTTCCAAAAAGGTTTTATCCGAGCTGAGGTGATCGCCTACTCAGACTTTATTCAGTGCAATGGAGAGTCTGGCGCTAAAGAAGCGGGTAAATGGCGACTGGAAGGCAAAGACTACATCGTACAAGATGGTGACGTGATTCATTTCCGCTTCAACGTCTAAGGTCTTACCAGGATCAGTGCGACCTGTGCGTCAATGACCTATACGGTTGGCCGTGTCTTGAGTGGCGCGCGCCCAGGCCTGCACGCTGCCCGATTTCCCCATTGAGTCGTTTCGCATGGTCATTGCCGCCAGAGCTAAATTCAGCAATGCGACAGGATCATCAACTGAAAACGGGCCGCTCAGGAGATCGATCATACCTTTACTGCGCCCACGGCTATCACCAAACGTGTAGCCGTTTCCCATGCGATCCCGCACTTTTTTCTCTTCAACACTGTTGGAAATGAACTCAGCCAGCGCAGGATTTTCCCTTGCAAGATCAACGGTCTTTTCCGGCTCCATGCTCTGACCGATCTCTTCCAACATCCCAGCTTCTACTGCATCCATACCTCTAACGGCGATCTCTACCATAACATTCTCCTAAAGCCGCTCAACACTTACCCCGAACAATCCTTTTCGACGGTTCTTTTCAAAGACTCTTCAAAGACTCTTTACAAAGAATAAGTGTGATCGATGTGCCAGTGCAAGCCCTTCGAAAGACTTGCACTGGTAACTGTGCACACGTTTGCCTGTGCGCCGGCTTATTGCACCATCATGCTCAAGAATCCTAGGACACCTGCGCGTGGCGCTCTGAGCTTTGCGCCAAATCCATCAGTTCACGAATGGCCACTTGATACAAGGCGTAATCACCCACATCCCCAGCCGAAATTTGACTCACCATTTTTAACCAACGGTGAATCATCACATCTTGCGATTCATGCCATCGCGCGATGCCTTCAGCAATGCTAAGCGATTCTTTCTGCATCAAACGTAAAACTGAGCTGGTTAATAGGGCCTGCTGCCGTTCAAGATCATCCACAAACGATTCCCGCGCTAAAGCCTGCCAGCGACTGCCCACCGTCAGATTAACCAAACGCTCCGACATTCGATTCAACTTCAACGACTCACCCACTCGGAAAAACGCCTCCGTCGCCACACTCAGCGTTACACCCAGGGTATGAGCAATGTCCACCACCGCCAAATAATAAAACAAATGCGGAATACTGGCCATCAGGCTCGCCATTGCCGGTTCAATTTGCGCACGTTCGTACAAGGCTTGGTTCGACAGCAATTTATTACGCTGCACCTCATCCAACATGTCGGGCAGGATGGGTAAAACATCAACCAAATGCGGCGCAAATAAGCGCTCACAATGCTCGGCATCCTTCAAGCAATGCCGATTTCGCAACAACCAGCGTGCGCAACGACGCAGCAAACGGCTCAAATAGTTTAGTGTATCCACTTGTAGCGACATGGTCAGCGCTTCTCGGCGCCTCTCCAGCGTAGTCCACATTTCCCGCACATGAAAAATCTCTCGCACCGCAATAAAAGCTTTGGTGGCATCCACCACGGTCGCACCCGTGGAATCACGCATGGATTGCAAATACTGAATACCAATCATATTGACCATCGAATTGGCGATCACCGTGGCAATCATGTGTCGACGTAACGGATGTTGGCTCAGTGGCTCCTTGTAGCGTTCCAGCACTTCATCCGAAAACATCACATTCAGTTCTCGGTCCAAATAGGGATCATCGGGTAAACGCGAAGCCAACAGTTGTTCTTTTACGTGCAGCTTGGTGTACGCCAAGACCACCGCTAACTCCGGCTGCGTTAACCCCTGCCCATTGGCTCGCCGTTGGTTCAGTTCAGCATGATCCGGTAAATTTTCCAAAGCCCGGTCCAGGCTCATCTCCTCCTCCAACACCTTGATCAGCCGCCCATGTTCTTCTATCTTGATCGTGGCGACACGGGTAACCATGCTCAAGGCCATCACCTGACGTTGTGCGCTGAGCATTACCGACTCACTGACCGACGGGGTTAAGTCCAACAAAACCTGATTGCGCTGTTTTTCCGTCAAATCCCCTTGGCGCACCAAAGAATCAAATAAAATCTTCAGCAACACTTCACGATCCGAACAGGCCACACCTCCCACATTGTCAATAAAATCGGTGTTCACGAAACCACCTTTCACGGCAAATTCAACACGCGCCGCTTGTGTCATCCCTAAATTTCCACCTTCACCCACCACTTTACAACGCAATTGGCGGGCATTAACACGCAACTCATTGTTCGCCTTGTCCGCCACGTGTTCGTGCGTTTCATGCTCCGCCTTGACGTACGTGCCAATACCCGCACTCCACAGCAAGTCCACGGGCGCTTGCAACAAGTGATGAATCAAGGCATCGGGCGTCAATTGTTCAGCTTCTATGCCCAAAGCTTGACGCGCTTGCGGCGATAAATTCACAGATTTTAAGCGCCGAGAATACACGCCGCCCCCAGCGGAAAGGCACTGCTCATCGTAATACGTCCAGTCGCTATTTTCCGCATAAAACAAGCGTTTCCGCTCAGCGTAACTCGCGGCGGGATTGGGGTCTGGATCAATAAATATCCACTTATGATTGAAAGCCGCCACCAACTTAATGCGCTCAGACAACAACATGCCATTGCCAAACACATCGCCTCCCATGTCACCAATACCCACCACCGTAAAATCCATGCTCTCCGGGTGGATGCCGGCAGCCCGCAAATGGTGCTCCACGGCAATCCAACCCGTGCGCGCAGTAATGCCCATCACTTTGTGGTCATAACCGTTACTGCCGCCCGACGCAAACGCGTCTCCCAGCCAGTAGCCCATTGCTTGAGCTTCTTGATTAGCCAGATCAGAAAACGTGGCTGTCCCTTTATCCGGTGCGGCCACGATGTAGGTATCCTCACCATCATAGGCGATGACGTTCGCAGCAGGCTGTACCGCATTCAACACAAAATTATCAATCAAATCCAACAATCCGCGAATGTACAAACGGTAAGCGCTGACCACCGTCTCCCGCAGCTGGTCTCGATCCAAACCCACCACACTGCTTTTTAAAATAAACCCACCTTTTGCGCCTGCGGGCACAATGGCGCAGTTTTTCACGCATTGCGCTTTCATTAACCCCAAAATTTCCTGGCGATAATCTTCCAAACGATCCGACCAACGAATACCCCCTCGCGCAATCTCACCACTGCGCAAGTGCACGCCTTCCACCGTGGGCGCGTAAACAAAGGTCTCCCACAGCGGTGCGGGTTTTGGTACAAAAGGCAGTTCGCGCGGCGTCAATTTTAATGACACATACGCTTTGGGTTCACCGTGCTCATCTTTTTGATACCGACTTGTTCGCACCGTAGCCTTGATCAGTTGCCCATAACTGCGGATGACCGTATCTTCGTCCAAACTCTCCACATTTTTAAGTGCATCGCGCAAGGCCTCCTCGATATCACACTGTGTGGTATCCCGATCCCCTGAAAAATCAATGTGAAACCGCGCTTCGAATAAGTCCATCAATTTTTGGGTTAGCGTCGGGTGTTTCGCCAACACCCGCGCAATGTACGCTGGACTCAACGCAAATCGTAATTGTTTTAAATACCGCGCATAGGCGCGCAACACCACCACTTGATCCCAACTGATGCCTGCCGCAATCACCAAACGATTAAACCGATCGTTGTCACAGACCCCCCACCACACACTGAGCAGCGTGCTTTCCACCGGCTGTTTGATGCGATCGATATCTGGCGCGACCGGCCCTACATACAGCACCGAGAAATCAATGATGGCGGTTTTGCCCACCTGCGTTTCAATTTCATACGGCGCGGCGGAGATCACACGCAAACCCAAATTTTCCAACATGGGCATCACGTCCGTCAGCGCCATATTACGATTCTGGTAAATCACTTTAATATGAAAACCATACGCGTCGTCACTGGGTTCTTGTCGCAGGCTGATGTGCACCGGGCGCTGTTCCGACAGCTCGTAAATATGATGAAAATCGACCACCGCCAAACGAGGACTGAAATCCGCCTTGTAGGATTCCGGAATAAAGCGTCCATACTGTTGCATCAGCGATTCCGCTTTATCCATACCCAGCTTCTGTGACAAGCAATCAAAAAACGCGTCGCCCCAATCGCGCGCGACGGAGATCAAATCCGCTTCAAGCGCGACTTCATCAACGTATTCCGGCGCCGAAGGCGTTAACCGTAAAATCAAATGCACCCATGCCAATCTCGATTCAGAAAAATACGTTGTAAACGACGATTCCGAAGCACCTATCGTGCGGCCCAAGACGCGCTCAAATCGTTCTCGTAATACCGTACTGAATTGATCCCGTGGGGAGAAAATCATCACCGATGCAAAACGCGCGCTCGGGTCGCGTCGTATGAAAAAACGAATGATCGCGCGTTCTTGAATCTGCACGATACCCAAGCACGTATCCAGTAGTTCGTGGCCCGCCGCCTGAAACAGTTCATCGCGTGGGTACGCTTCCAAAGTTTGCAGCAAGGACTTGTAGTCATGCCCTTCTACCGAATACCCGGAAGCGAGCAAAATGCGCTTGACTTTATTGCGCACTAACGGAATCTCCAGGCAGCTGGCGTTATACACTTTTGCGGTAAACAAGCCCAATACGCGCACTGCCCCAATCAATTGGCCTTGCTGATCCAGCAAAGGGAACGCAATGACATCCAAGTACGAGGATCGATGCAGGGGTGAGCGGGTTGAAGATTTCGTGAACACCACCCCCTCGCGCAACAAGCGGTCCCTAAAGTGTTCATCATCCAGCACATCGGGATCAAAATCCGTACGCAACAAACCCATGGGCGACGTCAAGCGTGGCAAAACGCTCTCAATATTCAACGTATTATTATCTTTATCTACCGCGCCGTTGGCACTTTGGTTGGCGTCTAAGTTGGCGTCTATGTTTGCAAGAACACCTAAAAACGTAAAATGCTCTTGTGTTAACCACTCGATCAGCGCGTCATAGTCGTTCAAAAAGAACTCGCTTTGATTCCCATTCGCGCACTTGATCCCCGATTGGGCCAAATCGCGATAGTACACTTGTAAACTCTGCAAGGCCTGTAGTGTTGCTGTGTAATCGCCGACCACAATATCAATGGCCAACATGATTTTACTCAAGCCCAAGGCTAAGTGCTCGCGTTGCGCTTCATCACCCAAACGGGAAATTTCCCAAATTTGGAACGACTCTTTTCGCCCGCCCTCTAAGGTCTGGTGCACGGGCTCCACATGCTCAAGTTCACCGTTTTCATCACGCAACGTGGTCAGCACCGTGTGGTAAACGGTTTTCACTTCATAGCCTTCACGAATCAGCTTTAAGCGCACCGAATCAACCAAAAACCGCTTGTCCGACACGTGAACAAACACCATGGTATGCGGACATTGCCAGCCGCATTCCTCAATATCGGGGTTAAACACGCGTAGTTTGGGCTGACCACTTAAACCATGCACAAAGTATCGCCACGCTGATAACATGAGTGGACACAGATTATCAATCCCTTGTTGCTCAAGCTCCCGAGATGACTGCGTAAACAACAACTCTCGGGCTAGAACCAGCAAGCCCTTCTCGACCAAATTCGGTTGCAAATGCTGCAGTTCCTCTTCCACAGCCTCGAGCATTGATTGTCGCTTTTCTTGAATGTTGAGCACTTGGTTCATAGAAATCCACTCTCGCGATTACGTCAACTGTCCCCTTTTAAGAGAGAACAGGCGTTGGGTAGTTCAGCACAAGAACTGCAATAATGATCAAAAACTGCACTAACCGCACTAAAATATATCATAAGCGCACCATGTTAGAGCGTTTTATACATTTTTGGAATTTAGGTATTGACTCGAACAGATAATACCGGCAGGCGCAATATTACACGCATCAATCCCACTTTGCCCACCAAAATCGACAACTTTTCTTCGACAACTTTCACGCATCAAACGATATAAAAAAGGGCGAGGCATTCGCCTCACCCTTGCGTCAAAATGAACAGACAGGAGAAAAAATTGATAGGATGAGCAAGACACGTTCAACCGCGACGAAATCGTCCACTCAGATCCCGTAAACCCAAGCCCCGTAAACCCAGACTGAGCAAACCCAGACTGAGCAACACAAACATTCCGGGCTCTGAAACCACCAGAGCACTTTTTTGAAGCATACCCAGGATCACAAACGAATTCAGTTGAGACTCGACGGTTTCCATTCGACTCGAAGAGCCCGAGACTGTGATCGTATAGGTCACGCCGTTCACAGCAAAACTGTCAGATCGTGTATTGTAATTGATGGTAACCCGATCCGCGCAACCATTCTGGTTGTTCCCCACGCCATTAGGGGCTCCATTCAAACAGGGGTCATCGCTGTTGTTGGCTTCTTCGTGCGTAAAATCGAAGAAAAAATGGCGCGAACCCACATCCACGCCATCAACAGAAATCGCTGCATCCAGTCTTAAGGTCGCCGACTGTAAAATATCATTGCTCAGCAAAATGGGAGTATTTTGATGTGTCCAGGTTCCCAATTCGAAGGGATCGGACGGTGAAGGCGGTAACAGAACACTGGACGGCGTACTTACTGTTTCAAACACATAAGAACTGGGGGCATCCCCCATCGTCTTTGGAACGCCCCACGAAAGCGTAGCGACGTTTGTTCCATTACCCATGACAGAAACGGTATCCGGGTTCACATCAACCCAGGCCGCCGCGAGACTGGAAAATCGGACTTCAGTAGCCTGCGCCACACTGGCAACAAGCCAAGTCCCCACACAAATTGCGCCGAACACGGCAGCCTTAGCCTTGTTCACTCTCTCCGTACTCACTAAATTAGGACGCCTCCCCGCTCACAATCTGCTCCCTAAATCCAGATAATACACGTAAAACAAAGTGAATGTTAACATATTTTAAAATGGATCAATACTATTTTTATTATAATAAGTTCAACACGTTGACGTATGTATCATCTATATATTTTCGTAGACTTTCTTCACAATCCTCAGCCTTCAGTCCCCAGCGCGCCCTTCAGTTCCCGGCACACAATAACAACTGCCCTCAGCTTACCCATCGATCTAAATTTATGGGATTCATTGCTATTTCCGCTCAATTTTGTATAGTGACTGACGTACAACAGGCAGTGGAACCACGCCGGCCTACTCGGTGTTTTGTTAACTTTGCTTTGTTTACTCTGTTCTGTACACGCTGCTCTGTTGGTTATTGTCTCGAAAACCGTCCCGCACAGTTAGATATGGCCGACCAGTTAAGGTGAACGTCGAAGTATGGTTATGAGCTCAACAGGTATGAACAAACAAGCCCTGACAATTGAACACCCCACACAGCAGGATCAATTGCGACAGCACTGGCAAGCGGTTCGGGCCAGCATGTCGGAGAAAATCATCGGCCAAGACCACTTGGTAAATCGTATTCTCATCGCGTTATTAGCCGATGGGCATTTGCTGGTGGAAGGCGCACCGGGTTTGGCGAAAACGCGCGCCATTCGCACCTTAACCGAGCACATCGACGCGAGTTTTCACCGCGTTCAATTTACGCCGGACTTACTGCCCGCCGACATCACCGGTACGGAAATTTACCGGTCGCAATTGGGCAATTTCGAATTTCAACCTGGCCCGATTTTCCATAATCTCATTCTCGCAGACGAAATCAACCGCGCCCCGGCCAAAGTGCAATCAGCCCTGCTCGAAGCCATGGCCGAACGCCAAGTCTCTGTGGGTAAAGTGACACACCCTCTTCCCCCATTATTTATGGTCATGGCAACTCAAAACCCCATCGAACAAGAGGGTACTTATCCACTCCCCGAGGCTCAGCTCGATCGTTTTCTGATGCACGTTACTTTGAATTACCCCGACCTCAAATCCGAGCAAGCCATTTTAAAGCTCGCACGCGAAGAAGCCGTCATCGACGGACTGCGCACGATTCACGCCACCTCGACCGAACACCGCGCTTCCGAAAGCGCATCCGAAGCGGACATCACCCCGCAAACAAACGAAACGCCCTCCCCCGCAGCGACTCACGCCTTAGACCAATCACGATTGTTCGAATCGCGCCAAGCCATCTTGACACTCGACATGGTCGAAAGCGTGGAACAATACATCGTGGATCTGATCATGGCGACTCGACACAGCGCTCGCCAGATAACCATTCATTCAGGTCAAAGCGTATCGCAGGCCATTGAATACGGAATCAGTCCGCGTGGCACCATTTCTTTAGATCGCTGTGCGCGCGCACACGCGTGGTTAGCGGGGCGAAATTTTGTCACACCCAGCGATGTGCAAGCGGTTGCCGCCGATGTGATGCGACACCGCTTTACCCTCAGTTTTGAAGCCGAAGCACGTGGCATCAGTAAAAACGAAGTGATTTTATCCATCCTAAACGCGATACCCGCACCCTAAACCACAGAACAGGTGCACCGTGAGCAACGTATCCGAACCCACCGCCACACAGAGCACACACCCTGGCGTTACCATCGACTTGGAAACGTTATTGGGTTTTCAAAGTAGCCAACAAGCACGCCACGCCCAAGCCAACAAGCGATCAGGCAGTTTTCGACGCGGCGATTTTCGCTCGTTATTTCGTGGGCAAGGCATGACGTTTTCCGAAGTGCGTCCGTATGCATCCGGCGATGATGCGCGCAGCATAGATTGGCGCGTTACCGCGCGGCGTGGTGGTCAACCTCACACCAAACTGTTTGAAGAAGAGCACGAACGCCCGGTTTTTCTGGTTGTGGATCAACGGGAACATCTTTATGATCACACCCTGCATCGACATCGGCCTCAATCTGGAAAACGCGGTGTCTTGTTGTGTCTGCGTGAATTGGTTGCCGCAAACCAAGCACTTTACGATCGATGGCAAAACCCGCCACACGCTTCGTCAGCCTCTTCCGCAAGCACACGCATCGAAGGTCCCAGCGGGGATACCTTGTTCCAAGCGGTGGAAGCACTGGCGCACGCGGCCAAACCGGGCAGTCACGTGTTTATTATCAGCGATTTTCTTGGTTTCGATACGCACAACACCCCTCTAGCGCACGCCTTGCGTCATTTGTCGCAGCACAGCAACACCTACATCATTTTTTTGTACGATCTGCTAGAAGCCGCTTTGCCCAAGGCCGGCATCATGCGATTTTCCAATTTACAGCAGCACGTAGACGTGGACACGCGCAATGTGACATTGCGCCAGAAATACCATCAGCAGTTTTTACATCGTGTACAGCACATACAACAACTCCTCAGCGATTGTGCACTACACGGTCTGCTGCGCGGCACACACCGCGTAACGGATTTAAGTTTACTGCCAACCTTGCAACACCATTCGTGGCGTCAGAACGATGTAAACGCCAACTGGGACATCATCCAGCGCGCCGCAATCGATTGGCAAACCGTGGCTGCCGAAAT
>JARRRL010000019.1:0-17922 GCA_037380725.1 Gammaproteobacteria bacterium
TTTTGATAGATAAATACATAAACCCGTGCAACAGTGAATGCTATTCATCATCCGCCGATGGGTCCGCGGCTTCCGGCGATCGACTGCCCACCCCCGTTTCCAGATTGTCCGCCAACAACCAGCGCCGTAATTTACTGTCCAGCTCCTCCAAAGTAACCGGTTTGAGCATCACATCATCCATGCCAACCGCCAAACAGCGAGTTTCTTCGCCATCGGCTGTATCGGCGTTCATGCCAATAATAGGCACATGCTCAGCGCCACCGCTTTCCATCTCACGAATGGCAGACGTCGCCGCATACCCATCCATAACCGGCATATGACAATCCATAATCACCAAATCAAAGCGCTGCTCCTGTAAAGCGCGAACCGCTTCATCACCGTTGTCAACCACCTTAACTCGATGCCCCAAGCGATTGAGCATCCCGGAAGCCACCATTTGATTCACTTTATCGTCTTCAACCACCAGCACACTGAATGACTGATGACAAGAAGGATGACAATCCGCATCGGCACGATCCACGGAATGCGTCAACACGCGGGTGCGCGGTTCCACACCATACAATTGACTCAAGGCTTTATAAAACTGCCGTCTTTGCAATGGTTTTGTCACCAATACCACATTTTCTGAACGCGTCACGGTTGCTTTCACCGCAGGAATACTGCGTTGCTCTAAGGTGGTTAATAGAATTTGCCGCGTCCGGCCCAATACGGGATCTTCCGATACGATTTTAACCAACTTCAGAATACCCGTGTATTGATGACCAAAATTCGCAATCAACAGCTGGTATTCTCGGGACTGGCGCGCGTATTCTCGTAAGCGCTGTAAGGCCTTGTCATACCCTTCATTTAAACTGTTACTCTCAATGCCCCACGAGTCCAATTCTTGCTTGATGCTTTGACTCAAGCCCGGTGGCGCACCAACAATTAAAGCGCGTTGCCCTAAAAACGCTTTGATGGCCGGCATAGTCGCCACTTGCTGCGTCGACAGCATCAATTGGCACGTAAACCAAAAGGTGCTGCCTTTGTCCACTTCACTGATTAATCCGATTTGCCCATGCATGGCTTCAACCAAGCCTTTACTGATCGCCAATCCCAAGCCCGTCCCACCGTGTTTACGCGTTGTGGACGCATCCGCTTTGTGAAACGCGCGAAACAACTCATCTTGCTTCTGCGCCGAGATACCCACACCCTGATCAATGACTTGAATACGCAACAAACCATCCTCAGCGCTCAGACGCGTCATGTGTACGGTCACAATGACTTCGCCTTCATCACTGAATTTAATCGCATTTGAAACCAAATTATTGAGTATTTGACCAATGCGATGCGCATCCCCACGCACCCGAACGGGCACATCTCGATCATAGACCGCACTGAGTTCAATCCCTTTTTCGTAGGCCACCGGTCCCAATAATTCTAAGGTATCTTCAACACAACGCCGCAAATTAAACACCGAAGAAACCAAGGCAATGGTGCCCGAAGCAATACGCGAAAAATCCAAAATGTCATCAACCAGCGTTAACATCGCGTTGCCCGCATGCTGAGCCACCGACACCATTTCTTTCTGACTCTCGTCCAACCCGGAGTGTTTCAATAAATTTAATAAACCCAGCACACTGTTCATCGGGGTTCGAATTTCGTGTGTTAAATCGGACAATAAACCAATACGCCCTTCACCCACGCGTTCAAGTTTACGATCAAGCGTTTCCAAATCCTTGCTTTTTTCTAAAGATAAAAATTGATGATACAAGGACTGCCAATGGGCGTCGTACGAGCACTTAATGATGCGCAATATGTACGCAATGATTGGCAAAAAGGAAAAGGCTGCCACCCACCCATGCACGCCGCCGGTCAGTAAAAACCCCAACACCAAGGGCCCCATCAAAATAACCGTCGTCGCCTCATTCACGCGCCGATACGGGCGCCAAATCTCAACGGATACCAATACCGTTCCGAGTGTAAAAACCAGGAAAAACCACCCATACGCGTTGTCGTGCAATAAAAACAAGGCCACAAAACAAAACAATGAATAACACGCCGCGTGCAACAGATGAACCAACACAAACGTATGCCGCCAACGCGTGGGCGCTGCACCGTAGGCGTGATCAAATCGTATAACGCGAACCGTGCGCCAAATCGATGGCGCCACCAGTAAAATACCCAGGGTAATGGTGACGCCCGGCTTTAAGGTGGCTAAGGTACCCCACCAACAGACCAGCACATAAACCATCACATGCGCGAATGAGACAAGCGTCGAACGCGTCGCCGCATTTCGATCAATGCCACGAAGTAGTTTACGATCCTTTTTGAGCTTATCCAGATCCATGTCGGCAGTACAACAACGTCCAACGCAATGATAACGCGTAATGGTAACGCGCAATGATAATGCGCTAATGGTGTCTTAAAGATTTAACTAACAAATGATCACTTCTTTTTACTGTAGACCAAAAATGAAAAATAATCCGGATTTTTACCGTTCACACACCATATCCATGAATCGTTCGATACAAAACCCATCATTTTGATATCAACTCACCGCATGGCTCGCTTGTTTTAGAAAGTTAAGTCACGTATTCTGTTAGTTGAGTTCTTTTCGTCACTTGCAGCACGCCACAGTTTTGTCGGTAGTGCTTGTTGTGTTGCTTCGTTAACAGAGGTCCTATGTGGCAATCCATTCTTACTGTAAACCAGAATGAAGACGACACCTTACGTTTATTGCAAGAAAGTGTTGACCGTTTTTCACAACGTGTAATCGCGCCACTGGCAGATACCCTCGATCGAAGCAATACGTTTCCAAACGAACTATGGCAAGAACTGGGACGATTGGGGCTACTGGGACTCACAGTTCCAGAAGCCTATGGCGGGGCGAATTTGGGTTACGTCGCGCACTGCCTGGTCATGGAATCCATCAGCCGCGCCAGCGCTTCAGTGGCTTTAAGCTACGGTGCCCACTCAAATTTGTGTGTGAATCAAATTGCCTTAAATGGCACCGAGGAACAAAAACAGCAGTTCTTACCCGCGCTCGTACGAGGTGAAAAAATCGGTGCGCTGGCGGTACCGGTCGGACCGGGGAATATCGACATGCAGATCCAGTTCCTGCTCGATTTCCAGTCGACGGTCTTCTGCTCGACCGCCAATGGCCCAGATGCCCACACAATTGTGGTCTACGCCAAAACCGAACCAGAACGAGCTGCGCGCGGCATTACCGCTTTCATTGTTGAAAGCACATTTAAGGGTTTCAGCGCTTCACCCAAACTCGATAAACTCGGTATGCGCGGCTCCAACACCTGCGAGTTGGTGTTTGAAGACTGCCTCGTCCCCCACACCCACGTACTGGGTACGGAAAACGAAGGCATTTCGGTACTCATGAGCGGCTTGGATTATGAACGCGTTGTGCTGTCCGCCGGGCCAACTGGCATTATGCTATCTTGTCTCGACACCGTACTACCTTATATTCACGAGCGTGAGCAGTTTGGTCAAGCCATTGGCGAATTCCAATTGATTCAAGGCAAAATTGCGGATATGTACACCGAAACCAATGCCGCTCGCGCGTTGCTGTACCAAACCGCTCAGGCCTGCGATCAGAAGCGCATCACACGCCACGATGCAGCCAGCGTCATCCTATTTTGCGCAGAACGCGCCACTCGACTCGCACTCGACACCATTCAAGTATTGGGTGGCAACGGTTACACCAACGATTACCCAGCTGGTCGCTTATTGCGTGATGCCAAACTGTATGAAATTGGTGCTGGCACATCGGAAATCCGTCGCATGCTCATCGGTCGTGAATTATTCAAACACTCCGCCCGCTGAGCGCCGCGCCACTTACTGCGGATAGCGCGCCAGCACGCGATGATAGGCGGGTCGGGCCGCCATCTCCTCCACCCAGCGCGTAATATTCGGATACGCCGCCACGGACACACTCACTTCACTCAAGAAAGAAAAATACGGGAAACCGAAGGTATCAGCAATACTCAAGCTGTCTCCTGTGATGAAGGCATGATCGGACAGTTGATTGTCCAACACCGGTAATACATCTTTCAAAAATCGCTGCGCCTCCTCGAGAGCCGCCGCATCACTTTCCTGTTTAAAAAAGCGTGGACGCACGATTTCCTGCCAATAAAACACCTGCATCCAACGACCAATATGATGCGACAACATGTCCATCCATTGGTCGATTTTAGCTCTCGCCATAATGTCACCGGCATACAGTGAAACGTCGTTTTTCAGCGCAAGATAACGACATATAGCACCACTTTCACACAAAAACTGACCATCGTCTTCCAAAGATGGCATTTTTCCCAATGGATGCCGTTGCAAATTTTCCGGCGTTTTCAATTCCTGTTTCAAGGGGTCCAACAGAACCAATTCATATGCTTGCCCCACTTCCTCTGCGGTCAACAAGACTTTGGTCAAGTTAAACGTAGGAAAACCAAAAATTTTCATGATGCAAACATCTCCCCCAACAGAATCAGTTACATATTGATCTATTCATAAACTTCTTTCCACAAACTTCCACACAACCTTTCCTTTCCCTTTCAATAGATAGCCCTATTGACAAGGGCATTGATTCCTGACAGAATGCGCGCCTCTCACAGAAGTGAAGTAGAAGCAAGTGTAAAATGAAGTACTTTATAAGTACTATAAAGTACTAGAAATATTGGAAGTATTAGAAGTTTTGGAAACAATAGAAGTTTTGGCGGCAACGTAGCTCAGCTGGTTAGAGCACGGCATTCATAATGCTGGGGTCGGTGGTTCGAGTCCACCCGTTGCTACCACTGTTCCGATCTACTCTTGTTCTTATCTACTCTTGCTGTTATCTCTTTCTCTTTGCTGCACGACTACCGCTTGTCCCTCGCTCCTGCTTAATATTTACACTGCCTTCGATCTACCTTCAATCAAAAGCTACCATCATACCGTCACTCAAAATGCATTACGGTTAACAAATCCGCGCCAGAGCGTCATAACGATGATGCGCAGGTCAAACGCCAATGACCAATTTTCAATGTAAAACAGATCGTATTCGACACGCTTTTGCATTTTATCCAAGGTGTCTGTTTCACCACGAAGCCCATTCACTTGCGCCCAACCAGTAATACCCGGTTTCACTTTGTGGCGCTTCATGTACGACTCGACCAGCTCCTTGTATTTTTCATTGTGAGCCAGCGCGTGTGGACGCGGTCCCACAATCGACATCTTGCCTTGAATCACATTAAAAAACTGCGGTAGCTCATCCAAACTCGTGCGACGCAAAAAACGCCCAAATGGCGTAATGCGATCGTCCTCTCTGCGCGCTTGAGTGATAATGCCTTTCGGTTCCTGGTGTATTTTCATTGATCTAAATTTATACACATTAATACGGCGCCCATCCATACCATGCCGATACTGCTTAAAGATGATCGGCCCCGGAGAGCTGAGTTTCACACCAACCGCGATCAAGGCTAACAAGGGCACGATCACGACAAATATGATCAAACCCAAAATACGATCTTCCAGGTTTTTCACAAAACGATTCAGCCCGTCCAAGGGTGAGCAACTCAAATCCAGCACATTCAAACCAGCCACTTCTGTCGCCTTGTGATTCAACAGTCGATAACCCGATAAGTCAGGAAAATAGCGAATATTTGTGGTGCTGTGGCGTAATTCAAACAACACATCATTGATGCGCTGCTCCTCTCTTAAAGGCAAACAAATCCACACTTCGTGCACACTGTCTTTACTCACGGCTTCGCTCAAATTGGAGACATCCTGAATCCGTGGGAACATCAGAGCACATTTTTGATCGTCTCCAACAATCAATATCTTATGCAGGATCATACCTAACCAAGGGCTTTCACAGATACGCTGATACGCTTTTTCAATCGAACACGGCGAACCCACAATAATCACCCGCTTGTGGTTGTACCCTAAAGCGCGGATTCGACTCAAGGTGAAATAAACAACTCCTCGAAACGCTGTACTGCCCAGCAACGCGGTCACAAACCAAAAACCGAACCACAATCGAGAATAATTCCCCGCCTGGTGTGACACGACCAGCAAACCCATCAATATGGACCAGGAACACACATAACTCGCCAGTAGACAACCAATGAGGTGTATTTTACGGCGTCCCCGCCAAGATCGATAAACACTGAAACCGGCGCTGCATAGCATCACAAGCAATGCCCCAATGACCATGACAGCCTGAAATGGCAGCGGAATATCAATATGTTCAAATCGAATCCAGTATGCCACCACAGCAGCAACAAAGACCCAACACACATCAAAGATACGCGCCAAGGACCCAGCAACCAGGTCCAAAACCCCCCACCCCTGCCTGCTACCGTCCATGGCTCCCCCTTCTGCAAGCAACACAACAGACGATCACTGTTTACTCCTAATTTTTACGTCATCAGTTAGTCGTTATTCATTTTATGACGCGGTTCGATCACGGGATACAAACACCCCCAGTGTTACTGCGCATTCACGTGATCCGCGTATTTAAATTCGTCCAATCTAAACCCAAGCAACCCAAAACCCAAGCACTCTTAACAAGCACGATTAACAAACACGCTTAAAAAGAACGCACGTTTTTGATTTCTGAAACCGTTTTTGATTTCTGAAACCGTTTTTGATTTCCAAAACCGTTTTTGATTTCCGCAACAAGGGATGACCAGCGCAAGCATAATAGCCCAACGCGTGTAAGTTTGCACTCACACTCCTCAGTTGTAAGACTATTTTTTTATCACAAGTCATCTTTTGTGCTTAAGATCACATGCTCTGACTCAACTGCTGCAACTGCGAAAACAATTGCTGGCTGCTGCGCTCCATATCTGAAAGACAATCCGCCGCTTTGCGACGATCACCATCGTGTAAAGCCGTCAACGCCGCACGACCGGTCGAGTATACATTTTGCAACGGTTGTTCCAGATTACGCATTCGACTACTAAAGTCCAAAGACTTCGAACCTTGATTGCTCAACTGATTATTCGACAACCAGCGACCCAATACGCTGTCCCGATACTCTCCCAATTCGCCTTGATTACGACCCGAAGTATCAAAATAAGCTCGATAAACGTTGCTTTTCCACACAATGACATCCAATGCAGCCCCATCCAGCAATGACTCCAGGGCAGTCTTTTGAATAAGATGTCGCATTGAACCGGCACTGCTGACTAATTCTTTCACCGACACAGTGGCCAAATCGTTTGCTTCCACCTGCTGTTGACTGCTCTCCACAATCATTTTGATGTTTCGATCAGACTCCACCGTTTGGTGCTTAATTTGATCGACCAGTTGCGTAATTTCATCCGTTGTTTGGTTCGTTTTCTGCGCCAAATTACGCACTTCGTCCGCCACTACGGCGAATCCTCGCCCCTGCTCACCCGCACGCGCTGCTTCAATAGCAGCGTTCAGCGCCAACAAGTTGGTTTGCTCGGCGATCGCCGCAATGGTGCTCACAAATCCCACAATTTTTTCAGCCAATCCTTTTAAGACGGAAACATTCTCATAGCTCGTTGCCGCTACGTCCGCGATCTGCCGCAGGGAATTGACCGATTCATCCAAATTACCTGAAATTTCTTCAAACAAGTGCGAAGTCGTTTCCAACTCACTGTCTTGCTCATGCAATGAATTCGTCGTTTCCGAAACCGAATCACGCACCAAGGTTGTGGTCGAATTCATATCCAGTACAAACCGCTGGAGCTCCTCAAGATTTTTTTGCTCCGTGTCGGTATGCGCGTGGGATTCATGAACTTGCTGGCGAAGCGTCTCATTTTCCGCCTCCAGTTCACTTAATCGTCGATTGAGAGACTCGATTTCTGCAGTAAACACCGTCTCCGTTTGCACCGTTTTATTTCGAAACCACATAAATCATTCCTTAATTAATGAGGCAATATGAATATAGGCCAGAATGCCAACATGATGCAAAACGTTGGTTCACAACACACAAGCTTACTTTTTCAGTAAAGCAAAGTTTTCACCATTTACACGACGATTACACGACGATTGCCTTCCAAGCATACCGCCGCGTGCACATTTATCCTTTTCGAGACCAATGAGGCTCACGATTAGCGGCTTTACAATTGGGATTTTTGCGTAACAAGACGTATAACGCGCCCGTCCCCCCATCGCACGGCGAGGCGCTGTGATACGCCAACACACTCGGCATTGTTTTAAGCCAATGCGCACAATATCGCTTTAACAAAGCGGGTTCTGCTTTCGAATTCACGCCGTGACCATGGATAATATGAACCTTTCGATGACCGGCAGCATAATGATATTGGACAAATTCAAACACCCTCTCACTGGCTCGACTTAAGGTGTGATGATGTAAATCCAATACGCCACAACACGGGTAAGCGCCCAAGCGTAGCTTTTTATATACATCTTCTTGTACACCATCGCGCTTAAACTTCAAGATCGCATACGGATCACACGACTCAACACTTGCCAAGGTCAAAGGGCACTGCAATTTCAACACCGACGTCGCCGCCTGACGCCGCGCCTGAATGGATGCTTCATCTACTTTTCTAACTTTCTCCCTTTTTCTAACTTTCTCCCATGAGGGCAGACACCCGCTTGGCTTCAGCGGTTCAACCGAATCCACCTCCGCCAGCCAAGCCTCTGCATCAGCGTCAACGTCCTCAGTACTCATTGCCGCCCCCCTCTTCGTGCAACACACCTTTATATACGCATATCACCCGCGTTCACTCGACTACGCGGTCTTCCATTTGATGTTGCAACCCACACTGGGCAACTGCTCCGCCAGTGGTTCCTGACCGTGTAACAAGCGCTCAACGGCTTGACTCAAATTGCTGCCCGTAATCGCTTGATCGTTGCCAGGGCGGCTGGCGTCAAACTGACCTCTGTAAACCAGTTTTCCCGCTGCATCAAAGAGAAAAAAATCGGGTGTGCACACAGCATCAAAGGCCTTAGCTACATCTTGTGTTTCATCGTACAAATAGGGAAACCGAAATCCGAGTTCTTGAGCCAGGTCTGCCATGGCTTCCGGACCATCTTGCGGGTAATTTTCCACATCATTGGCACTGATGGCCACCACACCCAAACCACGATCCACCCACGAATTCGCCAAGGTAGTAAAAACATCACGAATGTGCACAACATATGGACAGTGATTGCAAATAAAAGCCACTAAAATGCCTTTTTCACCCAACGCATCGTGCTGAGAAACCGACTTCGCCAACACATTTGTCACATTCGGTAAGGTAAAAGACGGCAGCGCCGTACCCAAATCTCGCATAACTGAAGACGTCAATGCCATACAGTTCTTTCCTTATATGTCAATAAGTTATAAGCCATTTTATCAAACCATCGGCCTGCACATCACTCTCACTCTAGACAGGAGCACTTCACCTTGCACACCTTGTTTGATACGTCGATTTATACGGCAGGACCATCCTGAGATCAACCAATGTTACGCGCTTGAACTGAAACCACTCAAGCCCCATACCTTCAAAACAGGGTTCCAAAAACCGACATCGATACACAGGCAATACACGAATAATACACGCGTCAAAAACGGGTAACGTCTTAGATTAGAAAAGAACACCTTTGAACAACCATGCAAAACAACACACGCGAGATCATTTTAAACATGAGTGAGCTATGTTCAACCGATATGCAGACTTTAGATCCAAGCGCACGTCTTCTATTTGCGCTGGACGCCACAGCCAGTCGTCAAACCAGTTGGAATCAGGCGCAAGATATTCAGAGTGAAATGTTCCGCGCCACCGAACAATGTGGTGGTTTGCGCGTACAACTTTGTTACTATCGGGGTGAAGACCAATTCACCGCAACGCCTTGGGTGCAACACGCCAACGCGTTAAGCGCAACCATGGCAGCAGTCACCTGTCTCAGAGGATACACGCAAATTGAAAAGTTACTGCGCTATGCCTTGCAGGCGCACACCCACACGCCACTCAAAGCCATTGTTTTTGTAGGCGATGCGGTCGAAGAAGATGTGGACGTTTTGTGTCAATTAGCCGAAAATTTGCACCAGTGCCACGTGCCCCTTTACGCGTTTCAAGAGGGAAGCGATCCCTTTGCGGCAGCAGCCTTACACCAACTGGCTGGTCTCAGCGGCGGCATGCATTTACAATTCAACCGCCACAGTCCACGTACATTGGCAGAATTACTGGGGGCCGTAGCCGCTTGGGCAGCGGGAGGACAACGCGCACTGGCCCATTACGTAGAGCGCGCCACAGCAGACGCCACACAAGCCAAAAACGCGGAGAACAACACCAATCTGAATAATCTAAATAAGTTGAGCACCGCGCTCCGCCACGCCCCCCTCTCGCTTCCACCCCGAGCGGATTAAGCGTTGCAATGCGTCATCACATGAATAAGGTTTAAGGTCACGACGATGAACCATACAAAACGAAAGGCCAAGCCGCAATGAACCCACTTTTTGTACTCATCACCGTAGTATTGGTAATTGTCATCGTGTGGTTGATTCGTGCTTTGCTTCGTGGCGGCAAACAAGCGTGGCGCCAACAACGGCAAACACTGCTCTGGCTTGCCTTGGCGGTATTGGCTCTACTTGCCATTACGAAGAAATTACACGTATTGGGTATTTTACTGGCTGGCTTCATTCCACTGGCTCAACGCCTTGCACCGCTACTGCTGCGATATGGGCCTACGTTACACAAACAATATAAGCAGAATACGCAGCACAAAAATCATCAACGCGATTCTCAGCACGAACCACCTCATCGCCCCGGGAATCCCAGCAGCATGAGTTCGGACGAAGCCTGGGAAATTCTAGGTCTACGCCCCGGTGCCAACAAAGCAGACATTCTCGCTCGACACAAACAACTGATCCAAAAGCTGCATCCCGATCGCGGCGGCAGCAACTACTTAACCGCTCGCATCAATCAAGCAAGAGACTTGCTACTAAAAGGATTGTGAATCCATTATCCCGAACACAGGCATGAGTATTTACCCCATGAAGACCCATCCCGATACGCCGACCGTCTCAACATCATCGGCTTCAACATCATCGGCTTCAACAGCAGAACAACAATCCGTTCACGTGGACAGTACAAAAGCCGGAGTGTTTTCATCACACTTTGAGCAAGACAAACTGTATCGCAATTATTTCAATGCCGTTCCCGATTTTTGTTTCGATGAAAACGTGGCGGCGGTATTCCCGGACATGATTCGCCGCTCCGTTCCCGGTTATGGCACTGTCCTGGAAATCATACGTCCCATTACATTAGAATGCGTCAGACCAGGGGATCGCGTCTACGATTTAGGCTGTTCGGTTGGCGCGGGACTGATTGCTGTGCAACAAACGCTTCACACACAGCACACCCCTTCGCTGGAATCAGCGTCTGCGACAAGCGAACTGATTGGCATTGACAGTTCGGCAGCCATGCTGGAAAAAGCCAATCACTTGATAGACGCCTTCCAGTCAAACAGCCCCCACCCGCTCAGTCGCATCACCTTGAAAAAGGGGGATATCACGCGCTTTCCCTTCCAACCCTGTCGCCTTATTTTGATGAACTACACTCTGCAGTTCATTCCACGCCCCGAACGCGATGCACTCATTCAAAAACTGCACGATGCCCTGCTGCCTGGCGGTCGACTCATGCTCACAGAAAAAATTCGCTACGACGACGCCCCCACAGCTCAGCGTCTACAAACGCTCCACGAGCACTTCAAACTCACGCAAGGTTACAGCGCACTAGAAGTGGCTCAAAAACGCGAAGCCATCGATCATGTTTTGCAACGAGAAACCGAAACCCAACATCGCCAACGTCTCCAAAACGCTGGCTTTCGCACATGTTTTATACCCATGCGTTGCCTGGAATTCATAACCCTCGTTGCTGAAAAAACTGATACATAAAGATACATAGTGCTTCATATCGTTTAGCATCCCCGATTTTAGGAAACCACACCGTGCCCAACACTGCTGCTCGCGTCAGCGATCACCTGCGCAAACGCATCACCGACCCCACCTTGGCCGCCTTCGTAGACGTGTATCGCGGTATTGAAACCGTTTTCGAATCGCACGCACTGCAAGGTTGGCTCGAACACCTACCCGATCAAATTCTCACGGGATTAAGCATGGATCGCTGGGGAGATCTGCTCTCATGGCTGCAGCACTGGGCAGCGCTCCCTGCTGTTACGGCCTGTCAGGCTGATTTCACAAGCTCCGCCGTAAGCCTCACAGGAGAACAGGCCCTAGCTCCAAACACCCTCGACGCCCTACACCAAGCGCTGATGGGCTTGCACCCGTGGCGAAAAGGCCCGTTTGATTTTTTTGGCATTCATGTGGATACCGAGTGGCGTTCAAACCTAAAATGGTCACGTTTGGCGCCTCACATCGATTTACGCCAGAAACGGGTTTTAGATGTGGGCTGTGGGAACGGTTATTACGGATGGCGCATGCTTGGGGCCGGTGCGCGCGAAGTGCTGGGCATCGATCCATCGCCACGCTTTGTGTTGCAATGGGCTTGCGTACGCCACTATTGCCCTGAGGCACCGTGTTTTGTCATTCCCATCGGGATTGAATCGGTACCGAATCAACTCAATCACTTCGACGTGACGTTTTCAATGGGCGTCCTGTACCATCGCAAATCACCGTTTGAGCACCTCTACCAGCTCAAAGACACCTTAAAACCCGGTGGTCAGCTTGTCCTAGAAACCTTAGTGATCCCCGGCACCTTGGGTGAGACGCTCTTACCGGCGGCGCGCTACGGTAAAATGCGCAACGTCTGGCTACTTCCCAGTGTCGCCACCCTCGTCAGTTGGCTGCAACGCTGTGGTTTTACGAACATCAATACCGCTGATGTCAGCGAAACCACAACGCATGAACAACGACAAACCCCCTGGATGCGATTCGAGTCATTGGCTGATTTTCTTGACCCGGAAAACACTCAACAAACCATCGAGGGTTACCCTGCACCAACACGAGCCATACTCATCGCCCAAAAACCAGCATAAACTTTTAGAGTACAGTGAGACAACCCAAACCAAGTCAACCCAAAAAAGTCGATGCCACATTAATGAAAGCGCCAGAAAAGCAACTCACCCGCGCTATTCAACGCGCTGACCTAGAAACCCTTCATCGACTTAAAATACAGTACGACCTAACTGAACTCCTCGACAAACCCAGCATTTTGGGTGCATCCGCCCGTCGCTGGGCGCTGTGGCGGCAACACATGCCGGTACTGGAGCAACTCGCGCTGTCCCCGTTTGCGCCCTTGCGCATACGCGACACGAACGATACCCTCGACACCCTCAATCCTGAACAAATCGCTGCGCAATTTCATTATCAAAACAGCCATTATTTATGCTTTGAAGAAGCACAGCGCATACCGCGCGTCATTCGATGTTTGCGCATCTTATTCAAACTGTCGTGGTTATCCGAGCGCTGCATCTGGTTAGCCGCCGTCCACAAAGATCAACTTGATCATCCGAAGGAGCCCACATGCACGGTGCGATTCATCAATAAGCACATTGGCTATGGCGTATTTGCTGAACATCGATACAACACCGGTGAATGGATAGGCGAATACGTGGGTACCATCAATCTACGCCACATGTTTTCAGCAGAACGCGACACCACGTATATCATGGAATACCCCGTGCCAGCACTTCCAGGTTACTGTTGGTCGATTGATGCTCGCAAGATGGGTAATTTCACTCGTTTCATCAATCACCACGATAATCCCAACTGCTCAATGGGAGTCGCCTTTGACGGTTTTATCTTACGCTTGGTGCTGCTGGCGCGCCGCAGCATCAACCCTGGTCAAGAACTCACGCTCGACTACGGTACCGATTATTGGCGAAGACGCCCCGCACCCACGCTCTGATGTTCACAGCAATCTTGTCTTGATGCGAATCCAAACTTCAAACTTGACGCCAATTCAAACTTGATGCCAACCAAAAGCACGTTTAAGCTCTCTGAGCAGAGAGACGCTATAGACGCTGTTTTTACTGTATGCTGTACATTATTTATACTTTATTGTGTGCTATTTAATTAGTATGCTATTGGGTACAGCCCCGCGCTGAATCGGCGTTACATCAGAAGGGCTAGCTCGCCATGGACTCCATTGTACAATTTTTCACACACTTTCATTGGCTGCGGCCCTTATGGTTACTGGCGCTGCCCATCAACTTGCTGGTGTTTTGGCTCAATCAGAAGCAGTCTATTCCAAACTCCTCGTGGCAACACCTTATCGCACCCCATTTAGCCAAACATTTGCTCGTTGGTGCCAACGACTTTCAGCGTACACCGCGATTAAGCTTACCCATGGCATGGCTCATCATCTCATCCTTGTCCACCCTAGCGCTGGCCGGACCCGCCTGGCGACAGTTACCGCAACCCACCGAACGTCAGGTGGATGCGGTCGTCATTGTCCTGGATTTATCGCTGTCCATGAGCGCAGAAGACGTCACGCCCTCACGCATTGCCCGCGCCCGTTTTAAAGTGAAAGATATGCTGGATGCCCGTCACGAAGGCCTCACCGGACTTGTGGTTTATGCGGGCAATGCCCACACCGTCGTCCCACTAACGGAAGACACTGGCACAATTGCCGCCCTCCTACCGGCGCTCAGCCCTTGGCTCATGCCGGTAAAAGGCAATCGCCCAGATCTGGCCATCGAACAAGCCCTACGCGTGTTAAACCAAAGCGAACGGACACTCGAACCCATCGCTGGCCACATCATCCTGATTTCCGACGAGCTCACGCCTAACGATGCGCCGCGCATCAAAGCATTACTGGCCAATACGCCACATCGCTTGTCTATATTAGGAATGGGGACGGCGAACGGCGCTCCCATTGCACTACCCAATGGACAATTTCTGCATGACGACACCGGCCAATTGGTGCTGCCAAAAACTGATTTTGACGCTATGGCTGCCTTTGCCAGAGCGACCAACAGTGACTTTATCGCCTTCACCGCCAGTAACGAAGACGTTGCGCGCGTATTGAAAACACCTTTTTGGGATCAAGCCGCTCCGTCAGAAGTACTGGACAGTACCTTTGATATTTGGCAGGACGAGGGTTTTTGGCTCATCTGGCTAAGCCTACCCGTTACGCTGTTGCTGTTCCGGCGCGGTTACGCAACCGTGCTGCTGCTTGGTTTATTTGTGGGGAGCGCCAGTTGGCCCGAAACGGCTTCGGCGGGTCTGTGGCAAAGCTTGTGGCAAACGCCCGACCAACGCGCTGCGCGCGCCATGGAAGAAGGCCAATACGGGGAAGCCGCTGAACAATTCACGACGCCTCGTTGGAGCGCCGCAGCCGCCTACCGCAACCAGGATTTTCAAGGTGCCATTGAACGCCTTCAAACCCTGAACACCGCCGCTGATCATTATAATCGAGGAAATGCGCTGGCCATGAAAGGCGAGCTCTCAGAAGCCATCGCCGCTTACAAGCAGGCCTTATCACTCGACCCCAATATGGAAAACGCCTCATACAACAAAGCCCTGGTCGAAAAATTATTACAGCAACAGCAAGATCAACAAAACCAACAAAACCAACAAAACCAACAAAACCAACAAGACCAGCAAAACCAACAAGACCAACAAGACCAACAAAACCAGCAAGAGCAACAAAAACAGCAGGATCAACAGCAAAACGCATCACAAGATCAGTCACAGAACGACACCGCATCAGACGCGTCGAGCAAGGCCAATGACCCGAACGATCAAAGTGAAAACGCGCAACGCGACGACGCCAAGCAGTCTCCCCAATCGGACGCCAATCAGTCGGAAGCATTAAACCCCGACCCGCCAAATCCCAGCGAGTCACACGATCAATCCACCGCCGAAACTGATACTGATACTGATACTGATAGCGATAACGATACCGAAAACAGTACCGAAAACGCGGTGCCCCAAGACCAAACGCCACCCGATAACCTCGCTGAGGATGAAGCCAGTCGAATTCGCACCCGTGTGCTCGAACGCATTCCCGATGACCCCGGTGGATTATTGCGTCGCAAATTTATATTGGAAAATCGCCGCACCCACCAAAACCCGAAACCCGGAGAAAAAGTGTGGTGATCGAACAAGTGCGCCATTACACATCAGGAATACAAGCCATGAATCACCCACCTTCTGCCTCTACACCTACACGTACACCCACACGCACTGTGTTTTACTTGACGATGCATTTGCTGTGTTGGATGTTCAGTGTGCTCAGCGTTAATGCCTGGGCAACCCTGACTGCCGAAGTCCCCAAAGACACGTTTGAAGAAGGCGAATACATTACTCTAACCATCCGTTCCGACAACCTAATGCGTGGCAGCCCAGATTTCACACCACTCGATCGCGATTTTTCCATTAAATCCACATCACAACAAATGAGCTTGGGCACCGGGCTCACCCCATCAGCAGTCTGGCGCCTCGAACTCACCACTACACGCACAGGAAAAGTGATCATACCCGCCTTGCCAATGGGTAACGAACACACAACCCCCATCACCATCACGATCAACAAAAGCACAGCCAGCACAACGCCTTTTCCCGATTTCTTTATAGAAGCCAGCGTGGATGACAGCACTCCCTATATTTTGCAAGAAACCCTCTTGACACTGACGATTTACTACACCGTACGCTTTGACGATTCCGAGTTATCTCCTCTTTCCCTACCCGACGCAACCGTCACCGAAATCGAAGACGTCATTCGCGGTCGAATAAACAAGGGCGGGAAATCATACAATACCATCAGTCTAAACTACGTGATTGTTCCGCAGAAAGCTGGAGACATGACCATTGATTCCATCTCATTGACCGCTACACTGCTCAGCGCCGGTTCACGCTGGGGCTTAAACACCAAACGACGTAAAGTGGTGCGCACCCAGCCCCTGACCCTTACGGTGCGCCCTAAACCCGATTTATTCCCGAAAAACGCGCCGTGGTTACCCGCCAAATCCGTCTCACTTTCGGAAAATTGGAGTCAGACCAAGCGGAACATCACCGTTGGCGAAGCCATTTCACGCACACTAACGATACAAATGACGGGACAAACCGCCCATCTACTGCCCGATTTAAACTACCCCGAACTCAGCAATGCTAAAATTTACGCGGATCAAAGCGCGATCGAAGAAAAAACAACGGCTCGTGGAACACAAAGTCAAAAATCATTTTCTTATGCTGTGGTTCCCACACAAGTCGGCGCTATTCACCTACCGGATTACACCCTGTATTGGTGGAACACAGAACAAGATAAACTCGAATCACTGCTCATAGCAGGTGCCACCTGGCAGGCAGCATCCAGCAGCAATCCCAGCAATGAACAAGCCCAAGCCACCCACCAACAGCCTCCGCAACCAGCAAGCCAAGCCGCTGAGACGCCAAAAAGCACTGACGGCGCGCAAACCAAATCCAAATCAGAACACCGTTCTCCCGAAGCGGATTCATCCAATGCAAGCGCCGATCACGCTTCACAGGACAATGCCGGAGCAACAAATTGGTTGTTATTCATAGCACTGATCGCCATGACGGTATTGTGGATTATCACCTTTGCGCTGCTGCTGCAAACACGACGGACTGTAGTGAAAATATCCACGCCGCTAAGCAATAAAGCCCAGCGCAGCATCTCAAAAAAAGCGGACCTCACCAAAGCCAAAAACGAAGTCATTACCGCCGCCAGCACGCAACACACCGCCGACACCATCAATGCGCTGATCAGTTGGGCGCGCTTGCAATTCCCCGAATCCCCCATTCGAGGTTTAGGCGATATCATCGCTTGCACACAGGGCTCCGCCCTGCACGCACAGCTCATCGACTTGGAAGCGCAGCACTATCAAAGTCACAACGCGCAACGCATCAATTGGCCGCAATGGGTCAGCACCTTTCGTGACTACACGCCTCAGGCCTAGTATGACATGCCACCCGCCTACGATGAGAGATCGATTGAAAATTATTATTTTGCGTCGTTGTACAGAGAATAATCCGAAGTGTGTGGG
>JARRRL010000020.1:0-16616 GCA_037380725.1 Gammaproteobacteria bacterium
TTGTGAAATAAATTATCCGAACCCACAAAGCCCCCTTAGCTCGCCGAGCGCATTTTCTTCACAAACGGCAGCACCATAACGCCCGGAGAGATAGGCCAGTTCTAGATTTTCGCGGCCTTTACGCGGGCTAAAATCGGTTAACGGGTAAAGTTCAGTTGCTTGATTGTTATCCCTTTCGCAAAACCACACCTGATCCCTTCGAAATACTTCCTGATTCAGAATAGAAGTTTCATGCGTCGTAAACACCAATTGTGCGTTTTTGGGATTGGTTTCTGAATTGTGAAAAAGCTCAACCAAAAAGCGTACCAATCTTAGATGCAGGTTGTCATGAAGCACGTCAATAAAAAATACATAACCATTTTCAAGTGCATCAATCCACGTTCCGGCAAACGAAAATAGCTTTCTCGTTCCATCGGACTCTTCATCAAAGTCAAAAATTACCGGTTTGCCATCACTGCCTTTATGAACCGTTTTGATTTCCAGAGTCTTTTTATTTTTCATTTGACCAATGACAGCAGATCTGAGCGCCTCAGGCATATCAGAAGGTAAGTCATCAAGGTCAAACGTTTTTTCTCAATTAAAACATCATCAATATGAATATCCGCCGCGTGAAGAAACTCCATCACCTTAATTTTTTCGTCGTTTTCACACAAGGTTGCACTATACGATGGAGCCCAGCCACGCACATTGCTCATTCTAAGCGTGCTCTTAAACCAGTAGAAAACCGGTCGTAACTAATTACTGTATTTTTGTACGGCTGTTGACAGAAACAAAGCGTTATCACGGGTGGATTAATCCCGTAAGTGACAAAATCCAGCTAAATCCAGGGTTTCGTCGCCACAACATTGTGCTACGTGTGTGAGCACCTGCTGATCCGTCATCGGTAAGTGATTTAGACACAGGACTTCGATATCGTCATTTTCCAATACCGACAGCCATTGAAAAGGGGGTCACAGTTTGGGTGGGAAATGCTAATCACGACATGAAATGAAAAGCTTGCCGCTGAATCGATCCAAATAACTCCATAAATAAAGAGCATTTTTGGATCGATTCAAAACGAATTCTAAATGGCACCAACCATTTTCTACTTTTTAAATTGCTAAAGTAAGAAAAACAATTGGCTAATTGATCATCTTGAAAGGGCTGATATCTGAAGCCTAAGCACTAAGTGCTTAAAAGTTGAGCACAATCCGGCTTCGAGCTCGGTATAAACTCAACTTGATACAAACGACAAGAGCAGACAGGGGCACAAGTAAAAGTGCTTACTTAATACTCACAGCCTAAGCTCACTGTTGTTTAATAAACGAAGCACCAAAACGACTGCGGAACTTATCAATACGTCCCCCCGTATCCACCAGTTTCTGCTGCCCAATGTAAAACGGGTGGCACGCAGAACAAATGTCCAGATGCTGATTTTCCGATAATGTGGAAACTATGTCGATCACATTGCCACAACCACACGTCGCCTTGATGGTGTGAAGCTCAGGGTGCGTATTCTTTTTCATTGTACCGATATCCTACCGGCCAAGGGCCGACTCATTACTGTTCAAAGGGGTTGGGATCATAACAAAATTCACTCGCTAAGCCAATACTGCCAATACATGCACGTAACCTGCTACGATTGAATGCGTTCTTTGTTAACCTTGCCCTCTGCTGTGGCGCTTATTTCCGAACCACGACTTCCGGAACACAATACAACACATTGTAACACAATGCGTGACAACACAATGCGGGTGACGTCTTTTATGCCTCAACAGAACATGGGCTCCACCACAGTTTCACCCCCTCAAATACTTCACATTGCGGTGCCCGTTCCGTTAACACAAACCTTTAGCTACCTGCCACCTCAAGACACCCCCTTAGCTGCTTGCCAAACGGGTAGCCGGATTTGGGTACATTTTAGACAAAAACGGTTGGTCGGTTTTATCGTCGGGCATGGCCACGCCGACCCAAACGCGCCGTATCAGCTGCGCCACGCCGGCCCCATCATCGACACCCAACCTCTGTTGCCACCCGCGCTCTGGCAAACCGCTAAGTGGGCAGCACGATACCTAATGCTGATCCGCTCCTTACTCGCGCGAAAAAACAAAAAGCCGCGCTGCAACACCTGATAACGCACGGCCCTCAAACCGAAACCAGTTTGAAATGCCTTGGCTTTTCAGCAACTGTCATTGAAGGATTAGAAACCAAAGGGTTAATCCAGCGTATACGCAAAGTGCTGTGGAGGGATTCGCCCAAGACCGCCTCCCTACTGGCCGAACCCGACTTAGCCCTGAACGACGAACAAACGCACGCCATTCAACTTATTAATCTCGCCACCTCGTTTCAATGCTTCCTGCTCGATGGCATCACCGGTTCTGGCAAAACCGAGGTTTACCTCCACGCCATCGCCCATCGACTCGCCAGCGCGCAGCAAACCCTGATACTGATTCCCGAGATAAACCTCACACCACAAACATTGGAACGTTTTCGGCATCGTTTCAACAGCCCCGTCGTTGCCTATCACTCACAATTAAGCGATACGGAAAAACTCACCGTATGGCAACAAGCCCGCAGTGGCTACGCACGCGTCATTATCGGTACTCGTTCCGCCACATTACTGCCCTTAGCCAATCCCGGTCTCATCGTTGTTGATGAAGAGCACGACAACTCGTTCAAACAACAAGACGGCTTCCGGTACCACGCACGCGATGTCGCTATTTATCGCGCTCAACAAGAAAACATACCCATCATACTGGGCTCCGCCACACCAGCCTTAGAGTCCTTGCACAATGCGCTGTGCGGAAAATACACACTTTTACGCCTTCGTCATCGCCCAACGGGTCACGCTGCTCCCCCTTTGCAATTCATCGACATCCGTGGCCAACGCTTGCAGGAGGGCCTCACGCAAATAGTCATTGAAGCCATCACCGAGCAACTTCACGCCAAACACCAAGTGTTGATCTTTCTCAATCGTCGCGGCTACGCGCCCGTCATCCTCTGCCATCACTGTGGCGCCTGCTTGGATTGCCCACACTGCAACGCACATTTCACCTGGCATAAGCATAAAAATTGTTTAAAATGCCATCACTGCCTAACACAACAAGCACGCCCAGAAACGTGTCCGCAGTGTGGCAGCCCAGAACTCAAACCCCTTGGGCAAGGCACAGAACGCATCGAGAGTACGCTACAAACTGTATTTCCGAATACGCTGATTCGACGCGTAGACCGCGACACCACACAAACAAAATCCGCCATGGATCGCCTGCGAGAAGACATCAATCGCGGCGAACCACTGATCCTGATCGGCACACAAATGTTGGCAAAAGGGCATCATTTTCCGCACGTCACACTGTCCATTATCCTCAATGGCGACACGGGATTATTAAGTGTTGACTTTCGCGGCACAGAGAAACTCGCGCAATTGATTATTCAAGTCGCAGGTCGTGCGGGTCGTGGTACAAGGGCAGGGAAAGTATTGATTCAAACGCTGCATCCCGACCACCCCGTACTGCAACAGCTCAAACAAGGCGGTTACCCTGCCTTCGCTACACACGCTTTGCTCGAGCGTCAACAAGCCAACATGCCACCCTTTGGACATGTGGCACTCTTGCGCGCGGAAGCCCTTGACCCACAGGCCGTATACTCACATCTCACGCAGATAAAAAATCGCCTTTGTCAGCAAATTAACCTGTCGAATCCTCCCTTATCCGTCGAGGTGCTGGGCCCCGTTCCCGCTCCCTTGTCTCGTCGTGCCGGACTGAGTCGTCAACAAATACTGCTGCAAGCCACCGAACGAAAACCGTTGCATCACGTTCTCTCGCTTCTCGAGCACACCTTACACCACTCGGAAATCCCCACTCAGCGCATCCGGTGGTCACTCGATGTGGACCCAATTGATCTGTATTAATATTAATACCGTCAAATAACAATACATATGATTACTAATCATTCTAAATAAATTCATCTCTGTCCCCGTCTGCCTCACCTTCAGCCTAGGTCCTTAACGGCAATCCTTTACCGGAACGCCTGCTCAAACGCACCCGCCATCACACTCACGCCTTGGCAAAGAAAAATTGCTTCATCCGACTATCGAAATCTAAGAAAACTTGTTAAAATTATTGACAGTCGCACATGACAATAGTCTGATAAAACTTGGTAAACCTTCTAAGCACAGCAAAATATAAAAACAGTTCATTGCGGTTTCATCCACGGGAACGGGCCGAATGCCATTCTCACTTTGACTGCAATGCATTGACAGTTACGGCTTTATCTGCAACAGCATAGAACAACGGCAGTAGACAACGATCGTACATTTACTAAGGGAGGCTACATGTCAGAAAACACTCAAAATCGATGGGTTTGGGTTCTCGGCTCCTGCGTTATTTTCGCTTTTATCGTTTTTATTTACTACCTGTCAACGCTCATGCCAGACGCTCTGCGCTCCGAAGTACCAGATGGTAAGCTTGCACCGCACTTCACGTTTTACAAAGAACTGCCTAACCGCTCGCTCTCACAAGTCAGACAGTCCATCGAACAGCCCGGCGAATCCTATATCCAACCCGCCAACCTCAACCACGATCTTTACCCAGAATTAAATTCACCACTGCCTGATGAAATCATCTTGCAAGCGGGATCATACAAATTATGGCAGGATGCCGATCGTCGACGCGCCGAACTGGCTTTATTAGGCTTGGAAAGTCGTGTTAGCAAAGCGAAACTCAATGATGGTACCACATGGTATCGCATTGAACTGGGCCCCTTCTCCTCCCGCGAAGCACTGAATCACGCACGCAACATGCTCACAATTAACGGTGTTGACTATTATCAAAAGAAAAAGGCGAGCGGCTAAGCACAATTCATCTCGTCGCCTCATCTCTTAATCAACACGTCTTAATCATCACGCAGGCCATGCGGCCCACGCCATTCAATTTGGTGACAAACAAACGATGTTGACCTTTTACCCCGTAATACGACAACTTGGAAAAATTAATCGCATTAATTCACCCAATCCCGAGGACGCCAAATGCGATTGCAAGTACAACTTAATCGAAGCCGAGCACTCCATCTCAATCACGTGCGCGAACAACGCTTGTATGTCCGTCAATGATACTTGGCTTAAAGCCCACTTTACTCGCATAATATTATTGGCATTCATACTTAAATGACGATACCCCATAGCAACCAACAAGATCGCCAACACGGGTTCCCCCGCCATTTCACCACAAACACTCACCGGCACTCGATGCTGATCCGCCTCAAGAACAATGCGATACAAAATACGCAACACCGCAGGGTGGTATGGCTCACACAAGGCCGCCACCCGCGAATTATTGCGATCCACGGCCAAAAAATATTGAATCAGATCGTTCGTGCCAACCGACAAAAAATCCACCCGCTTCGCCAAATCTTTGAGCTGGAACACCGCAGCAGGCACTTCGATCATCACGCCTATTTCCGGCATCTGAACATCACAGCCTTCTTCTATAACGCTGTGATACGCGCGCAGAAGTATTTTTTTCGCCTCATCCACTTCACCCAGTGTCGACACCATAGGCAGCAACACTCTCAAATTCGCCAGTCCCGCACTCGCGATCAGCATGGCCCGCACTTGCGTGATAAAAATGTCGGGATGATCCAAGCTTATTCTCAAACCACGCCAACCTAAAAAAGGGTTATCCTCTTGAATTGGAAAATAAGGTAAGGCTTTGTCTCCACCAACATCCAGGGTTCTCATGGTCACCGGCAAGGGTGCAAACGCTTTCAACTGTTTTCGATACAGCACCACTTGCTCATCTTCACTGGGAAATCGATCCTGAACCAAAAAAGGAATTTCCGATCGATACAGCCCAACCCCAACCACCCCACAATCCACGCATGTGCTCGTATCGGCGATCAGCCCCGTATTTAACCACAGTGCTACTCGCTGGCCATCCGCCGTTTGCGCCGCCACATCTCGCAGTCGCTCAAACTCCGCGTGCAAATGAGAGTCATCCTTCATCAGCGCGTAGTATGTGTTGCGCACTTGCTCAGAATATTGCCAAAGCACCTCTCCACAATAACCATCAACAATTAATTCATCATCCAACAACTGCGACACCTTCAAATCCAGTACGCCCACCACAGTTGGAATACCCAAACTACGCGCCACAATCGCCATATGCGAGTTGACGGTACCCTGACGCGTCACCACAGCCGCAATGCGATCACGCGGAAACTCCATCAAGCACGTGGTGGTGATCACCTCACCTATCAAAACCACACGCTCCGGTAAAGACGCCCAGCATCGCGTTTTTTGAGCCAGCGCATTTAACATGCGTTCACCCAAATCCTTCAAATCAACCACGCGCTCGCGCAAATACAAGTCGTCCATCTGCTCAAAACGTAGAATTTGCCGACTGATAATCGCCGATAAGGCACTGTCCGCTCGATAACCCTCGCGAATGCGCTCTTCAATCGCGCCATACAATAACTTGTCTTCTAATAATCGCGCATACACATCAAACAGCATCATTTCTTCAGGAGACAATTGCTGGCCTACTTTTCTGCGCAACTGGTCAATATCGCGCTTTACCCGCTCCACCGCATTACCAAAGCGGGCCACTTCACCCGCTATCTCCTGGTTGGCAATTTTACGCTGCGGCACCGCATCAAACGCGGTTAACGGTTGGCACAACACCGCCACACCCACACCAATACCCGAGGAACTGACAACCCCCGTCAATCGCTTCACTGATTCAGGATTCCTCGTCGCAAACTCTACGTTTCCCATCGCCTGAGCCTGTGCAATAGTGTCCGCCAACTGGACTGACAATGTTGCCAAAAAAGCTTCGTCATCTTGTGCGAATTTACAACGAATACGCCGCTGAACAACCATAACTCCGAGTACACGCCCGGCGCGCAAAATGGGAACAGCAAGGAACGCTTTCAAATGTTCTTCGCCAATGCCTTCAAGGAAGTGAAATCGAGGATGCTCGCTCACATCGTCTAAATTAATCAACTCCTCACGCTGACCAACCAGACCGACCACACCACTCGCAAGGGGCAAATACGCTTTGCCAACCGCCGACGCGTTCAAACCACGCGTAGCCACGAGCACATAGCGGCTTTGCTCACGATCCAACAAATACACCGAAGCCACATCCGCGCTGATCGCATCATATATGGCATTGACCATGATCGACAGCGCGCCTTGAAATGTACTCGCCGCACGAACGTCCTGCACAATCCGACGTAACAAGTTGAGCATAACTACCCCACCCTCTCCTTCTTGCGGTAGGCATGCAACGCGCCTCGGACGTGCTCTTTGACGCGCCTTTGGTAACGTAGATCAAATTAAAATTAAAGTAACAGTAGAGTGGTCGTGATTCCACAATCACACCAATTGTCCATTACGCGCGCCCATCTAAAAACGCTTGTCGAATGGGTTCGAGTTGCTCCAGCGCCTTCTGATACACCTCTTTCTTGAATTCAATCACATGATCAATCGGGTACCAAAAATCAACCCATTGCCAAGCTTCAAATTCCGGCGTAGCGGTCACATCCAAACGAACGCGATCATCAATTCCTTGCCCCAACAACAAAAACCAACGCTGTTTTTGACCCACAAAGCGGTTGTCTCCAACGCCCGTACGCAAATAACGATCGGGTAAGCGATACCGCAACCACCCTGGCGTACTCCCTAACACAGTCACATCACTGGCCAACAATCCCACTTCTTCATGCAACTCTCGAAACACAGCCATTTCTGGCGTTTCACCTGTTTGGATTCCCCCTTGCGGAAATTGCCAGGCCTCCTGACCTTGTCGCTTCGCCCACAACACTTTCCCCATCGGGGACATTAAAACAATGCCTACGTTCGGGCGAAAACCTTCTGCATCAATCAAAATAGCACTCTCTTACGTCTCTAAAGCGTCTGCCTTGAACCGTTTGCAAACGACGCCCCACACCGCATCTCAACAACTGCCTCGCATAAATAAAGACAGTCCACTACTGGCACACCCTCATTCTCGTTCAGTTCGCTATCCTTTGGCAAATTTTCACAAATCGAAAGTACAGCACTTTGCCACACTTACCCCCCTCACTAACATCCATCTCACCCCTCCCATCCGACCACTCCATCAAAGACCACAGTTCTCCCTCAAAAGGTCTTCTGTTACCATCAATCATTTTGAGGGAGAACTGTTCCAACACATTGCCAACGCATTGCCAACACATTGACCAAGCGTAATTGGCTCATTCGTAATCGGTATACACTAACACAACAACTCAGGAGAATAACGAAAAGCCTATGGGTAATCTGGCCATTTTTGATTTAGACAATACCCTGTTACAGGGCGACAGCGACGTGGCGTGGGGTGACTTTCTCTCAGAACGCCTGCCTGAGTTAACAGGGGCACATTACCAACAACAAAGCGCCGCTTTCTACGAACAATACGAACAAGGCACTTTAGACATTCACGAATATCATAGGTTCGTGCTCGCCCCAATACAGCAGCTCTCACACCACGAATTAGCGACCTTGCACGCTGATTTTATGAATACCGTCATTCCGCCCATGGTGCTGCCCAAGGCACAAGCCCGCGTGAATCAACACAAAACCGCTGGCGACATCACGCTCATCATCACCGCCACCAACTCCATCGTCACCCAAGCCATTGCGCCGCTTTTCGGTGTCGATGTATTGATGGGCACAGATCCGGAACAAATCAATGGAAAATATACGGGTAAAATTGCCGGGACCCCTTGTTTCCAAACCGGGAAAATAGATCGGCTGCTTTCCTGGATCGAAGCCCATCATGCTCAAGACGCGTCGTGTCTAAAGCATGCGTACTTTTATTCCGACTCCCGCAACGACATTCCGCTGTTGGAACGCGTCGGCAACCCCGTAGCCGTAGACCCAGACGCAACCCTACGTGCGCACGCTGAATCACACCAGTGGCCCATCATCAGTTTCCGTTAGTGTATCCGGTTCTGGAACTTGCCCACAGCATGCACAGTCAACCCGTAGAACCCGTCCTGAACCCATGGAGAACACGATGGAAACATCACTAATGATGCACAACGCACCGGTACAACGACTGTCATTACAGCGACTGCCATTCCAACGACTACTGGGCCAGATGAGTCTCTGTATTGCCATTGCACTGCCATTTGCAACAACTGGCGCTATGGCCTCTTCCACTACCATCGACTCGCCAACACCGCCGTCTACTCAGGCTTCACCCACTCACAGACAGGGACACGCCGCTCCGACAGACTACGCAAACTGGAAAAAACCTCCGCCCAATGTATTGAAACAAAAACTGTCCCCGCTGCAATATGCGGTGACCCAACAAGAAGACACCGAGCCTCCTTTTAAAAACGCTTATTGGGACAACAAAAAAGCTGGATTGTATGTGGATATTGTGTCCGGAGAGCCTTTATTTGCTTCCGTGCACAAATACCCCTCCGGCACAGGTTGGCCCAGTTTTTGGCAACCGCTCGAAGCAGACAATATCGTCTACCATAAAGACCGCACACTGTGGATGACTCGAACCGAAGTCAAAAGTCGCTTCGGCGATTCACACCTTGGCCACGTGTTCGATGATGGTCCAGACCCCACGGGTAAACGCTATTGCATCAACTCAGCCGCCTTGCGATTCGTGCCCGTAGCGGAGATGGCTGCAGCGGGCTATGGACAGTATCTTCATCTGTTCAACAAATCCGAAGGCAGCAAATCCAAGCACCCACAGACAGACCCCTAAAACGGTCTCTTAACAACTCTCCCTTAACAACGCGCCCTTAACGAGACATCTGCTCATTATGGTAATAAAACTAGTCAAATCTTTCGCGATGGGGGTGTACTATCACGTGTGGGAGTGGGTCGATTACCTGCTAACCGTCTTACTGTTCTACCGGAAACCCGGCTTTGCACTGACTGATTTGTTGCTGCAATCGACCTACTTTTTCAGCTCTGCCGATCGCCTGTGTTTCACGTATTTGCAGCATCAACCCGAAGATCAAGTGCAGATTTGGTATGGCGAAACCCCGCTGCGGAGCTTCAAGACCCTGTGTCAGGCCGCCCAGATTAGTTCAGAAGATCATTTATTTGAATTGGGTAGCGGTCGGGGTCGGCTGGCTTTTTGGGCTGATCGTTTCGTGCAGTGCACCGTAACCGGCGTTGAAATAAATCCGATTTTCATCGCACGAGCACAACGCATTAAGCGCTTGTTTCGCCGACATAAACTGCGCTTTCTTCAGACCAATATACTTGACGCGCCCTTGGCGGAAGCCACCGTTATCTATTTGTATGGAACGGCTTTCGAAAAACCAGCCTGGCCACGCATTTTACACGCCTTGCAACAAACCCGCCCCGGTACACGGGTGATCACCGTCAGCAAATCATTGGCTGAATGGGGAGATACGGGTCACTTTGCGTTGATTCACACCCACTGGATCAGCTACGTGTGGGGTAAAGCGCCCGTCTACATCCAAACCCGCGTTGACCACCACGACACCATTACACCAGCGCAATGTCCAAATCCCGAGCGGCTTTGACGTCATCCAAACGACCCACGGGTAAGTGGTGCGGCGCCCCTTTCACCAAGTCTGGAGTCGCTTCCATTTCCCGCAGTATCTGCGCCATAACCTCAACAAAACGATCCAATGTGTCCAAACTTTCCGTTTCAGTCGGCTCAATCAACCAACATTCGGGGACTAACAATGGAAAATACGTCGTCGGAGCATGAATACCATAATCCAGCAAACGCTTCGCCAAATCCATAGCTGTTATCCCATGCCGCTTAGCGCTTTTTCGGAACGTCACAATGAACTCATGACTCGCCCGCCGCGTCGGATAGGCCAACTCAATACCCAAGTCCGCCAATTTTTTCATCAGGTAATTGGCGTTCAAGGTCGCAAATTCACCCACACGCCGTACGCCTGCCCCACCCAATAAACGCGCGTAAGCGTAAGCACGCAGTAATACCCCAGCATTGCCCATAAACGTAGACAATCGGCCAATGGATTGCGGCAGCTCCTCAGCGGTGGAAAAACGATACTCGTTCGTCGCTGCATCTCGCACCACAATCGGCCCCGGCAAAAACGGCTGTAACGACGCCGCCACTCCCACCGGTCCAGAACCCGGACCACCGCCACCGTGTGGTGTCGCAAACGTTTTATGTAAATTCACATGAATGACGTCAAAACCCATGTCACCCGGACGCGCCTTACCCATTATGGCGTTCAAGTTCGCCCCGTCGTAATACAGTAAGCCACCCACAGCATGAACTCGGGCTGCAATTTCTTGAATCCTACGTTCAAAGGTGCCGCACGTTGACGGATTCGTCAGCATCAATCCCGCTGTTCGAGGTCCAATGACCGCAGACATCGCATCCACATCCACATCCCCGTCTGCCAAAACGGGCACTTCAACAACACGATAACCACACATAACAGCCGTCGCGGGATTCGTACCATGTGCGGTGGTTGGCACCACAATTTCAGTTCGCTCTCGATCCCCGCGCGCCTCGTGATAAGCGCGAATCATACGCAAACCCGCAAACTCACCTTGAGCCCCCGCCATGGGCGTTAATGAAACCGCCGACATGCCCGTAACAGCTTGAATGATCGCTTGCAACTCGTACATCGTCTCCAAAAAACCTTGGCTATTCACCATCGCAGCCAAAGGATGGCGTTCAGCGAACCCAGGCAACATAGCCACCTTATGCGCGATCCGCGGATTGTATTTCATCGTACAAGAGCCCAGCGGATAAAAGTGGGTATCGATACTGAAATTTTTTCTCGATAACATCGTAAAATGACGCACCACTTGTAGCTCAGATACCTCAGGAATACCCAAGTCACTCTGACGCCTTTGCGCCTCGGGTACGTCCGCCAATGCCTCCGCATCACACCCAGCTACGGTGGTCGCGCATAAAGCACCAACTGGTTTGGTTTGTTGGTCCAAATCAAATATCAACATAAGGTCTGCCTATTTCTACTGACCAAGTCCAAAGGGCATGAGTCGACACCGTGTCTCACCACTGGTTTATCACTGCTGGCTCAATTGGCTCACATCACCGGCTTACGCATCACCGGCTTACGCATCACTGGCTTGCGCATCACTGGCTTGCGCACTAATGGCTTGCGCCAAAGCCGCGCCAAATCGGTGCAAATCCTCAGACGTGTGTTTTTCCGTCGTACAGACCAATAATCCGAATTCCGAACCAGGTATCTGTGGGTACAATTGCTGTAAAGGCAGCCCGGCTAAAATACCCGACTGACTCAAACGCGCACACACCGCTTCAGCCGAAACCGGCAAGCGCAACACCGTTTCATGAAATACCGCCGCTCCCGTAAAAAAAGGTGTCACACCCGGCGTGGTCTGACAGAACGAGAGCAGTTCTTTTAAGCGCTGATGGCAGCGCAGCGCCACCGATCGCAACCCCGTCGAACCCAATAAACTCATATACAGCGTTGCCGCTGTAACCGCCAACCCTTGGTTCGTGCAAATATTGGACGTGGCTTTCGCTCGGCGAATGTGTTGCTCACGGGCTTGCAGAGTCAGCACAAATCCGTGACGACCACTTTGATCAACGGTGCGTCCAATGATCCGCCCAGGCATTTGTCTCATCAAGGCTTTCGTGCTGCACATAAAACCAAAATACGGTCCTCCCGAAGACAGCGGCATACCCAACGCTTGTCCCTCGCCCACCACAATATCCGCGCCCGCCTTCCCCCATTCACCTGGCGGTTTCAACAAGGCCAAACTGATGGGATTCACCACAGCAATCACAATCGCGCCCCGTTCATGCGCCCAATCGGTTAAGGCATCGGGATTCTCAATCCCTCCAAAAAAGTTCGGCTGGCTAATCACCACCGCCGTGGGCACCGGCGCTTTCTCATCGCCGTGCTGTTCGTAGCGTTGAAGGTGGTCCATCGATATCAAGCCACTGCGCCGATCACAGGGTATGGTTTCCAACACCACGCCTTGCGCTCTCACCAAGGTCTCACAGGTCTGTCGGTAAAAAGGGTGCACATTTTCAGGTACAAGCACGGGGCCCGTTTTGTTTTTCCGATTCGCGCGCACACTCATCAATATCGCTTCCGCCAACGCAGAAGCGCCATCGTACAGAGAGGCGTTGGACACAGCCATACCCGTCAATCGACACATCATGGTTTGGAATTCATAGGTGACCTGTAGGGTCCCCTGGCTGGCCTCAGCCTGATAGGGTGTGTAGGCCGTCATGAATTCACCACGGCCCACAATATCCCACACAGCGGCTGGAATATAATGCTCGTAAGCACCCGCCCCCAGAAAGCTCAATTTGATCCGATCTTTCTCAGCCCGCTCTTGCATAAGACGCCATAACGACATTTCATCCAAGGCAGGTAACACATCCAACGGCTCCGACACCCGTAAGGCCTCGGGAATCTCATCAAACAGTGCGTCCACACACGCTACGCCGAGCGTCTCCAGCATGCGTGCACAGTCTTGATCCGTATGCGGAACAAACGGCATAGAGTAATCACCATTTTTTATATTTAGGATTGAGGGTATTTAGTTAGCATTAATGAACTTAAGATCGATGAACTTAAGATTGATGGACGTAGGGTTTTTCACCGTGCAGCGTCTGTGCTTTTACGCGTCATCGTCTTCATCCGCTAATTGTTCCGCGTAATCTTCCGCTGTCAATAACCCATCCAATTCAGAAACATCTTTGATCTGCAACTGAAAAATCCAACCATCACCATAAGGATCCGAATTTACCAACTCCGGTGAATCCGTTAACGCGTCATTGACCGCCACAACAACACCCGTTAATGGCGCATAAATATCCGAAGCGGCTTTAACGGATTCCACCACGCCGGCTTCCTCGCTGGCGTTCAGCTCCGCGTCTATCTCTGGAAGTTCAACATAAACCAAATCGCCCAGTGCAGACTGTGCGTAATCAGAAATACCCACCACTACCATGTTATCTTCTTCCAGTCTGATCCACTCATGACTGGGTAAAAATTTTAACTCTGACGGAATGTTACTCATGATTTGCTCTCAACTGCTGTTCTCAGATTAATATCAAACACACACTTCTCTTCATTTCACTTCACTTCACTTCAAGGCACCGCATTTCACGATTTAACAACACGCACATTTTTATTAGGCTGGCCGTGCTTAATAAAAGGTGGTTTCACAACCAGCACGGGTTCACATCGATTTCTGATCCGAACCAACACCGGTTCCGCACCCCATTTACGCACACGTGCCAGACCAATACTGCATGACAAAGAGGGCGCATAAGACCCACTGGTGATTTGCCCAATCACCGCCTCATTTTGTACGACATCATAACCGCCCCGCAAGATACCTTTACCTTCATACCACAAACCAATCATTTCTTGAGGCGTCCCTGCTTCGCGCTGCTTTTCCAGTGCAGCCCGCCCCACAAAATGACGGTCATCCTTTAAGGAAACCGTCCAACCCAAACCCGCTTCCCATGGCGTGGTCGATTCATCCATATCCTGCCCATACAACCGTAAGCCCGCCTCCAAACGCAGTGTATCGCGGGCACCCAAACCGCAGGGGGCAACACCGGCTTCGATTAAACGATCCCACAAGGCCACAATTTCTGCACCGGGTAAAATAATCTCCAAACCATCTTCACCCGTATACCCCGTGCGGGCCATCTGCCAATTGGCCCGGGCCACACTCGTAAACGGCAATAACTCACCGATCAGCGCAGCCGCTTCATCACCCAAAACACGCCCCACGACTCGACACGCTTGCACACCCTGCACGGCCAGCATCGCCAAATCGCCCCGCTCAACAATCTCCAACCCCGTCACCGTCTCCGCGTGACGCCGTAACCAGTCAAGCACTTTAACACGCGTACTGCAATTGACCACCAAACGGTAACGATCGGGCAAATAATACACGATCAAATCATCCAAGATACCGCCCGATTCATTCAACATTAACGTGTATTGCGCCTGACCAATCACGCGTAACTGGCGGACATCGTTGGCCAGCAGCCGCGTTAAAAACGCTTTGCGGTCCCCACCCTGTATATCAACAATGGTCATGTGAGACACATCAAACATCCCGCACACTTGACGCACGTGGTGGTGCTCCTGAAGTTGAGAACCATAGTGCACGGGCATCCACCAACCTGAAAACGCTGTCATTTTTGCGCCATGCTCCAGATGCTTGGCGTACAGTGGGGTTTTACACAGATTTTCCAAAACCATTGCTCCTTGCGACCGTTCGCGTCTGAGCGATGCGCGAACGTCTTATTAACAAATAAACCGGAACCAAACCCAAAACCACCAAGGTCAAACCTGGCCATGCCGCTCGATACCACTCCCCTTCAGAGGTCAGTGCGTAAATCTTGACCGCGAGCGTATCCCAACCAAACGGTCGCAGCAATAAGGTTGCGGGCATTTCTTTAGCCACCTCCACAACAGCCGTTAAAAATCCCGTCATCATTCCCGGTAACACAAGGGGCAGATAGATCCGCCGCCAAATCCCACTCTCAGTTTCACCCAAAGTCTTCGCTGCTTCCGCCAAATTCGGTTTAATCATGATCAGACTCGCGGCAACGGGGCGCATCGTCACCGATAAAAAGCGAACCCAATACGCCACCAATAGCCCCGCTACCCCGCCCACCAACCACGATTGCCCCTGCGACACCGCACCCTGTAGCCACGTCACCCGCGCCAACCAGCCATCAAGCGTATTCAGTGATAGCATCACCGCCACGGCTAATACCGTGCCCGGTATGGCATAGCCAATATTGGGTAATTCCGCCAACACGCTGGGGACAGCGCGCCCCAAGCCTCGCAACACGAACAACAACAACACCGAACCGGACAACAACAACACCCCAGCCGAAAAAGCCAGCACCACAGTGTGCTCCAACAACTTCACCAGTCGCGCCATGTCACGCGGATCGTAGCCCTGGACCGCCCAAGCTGCCAACTGAAGAATCGGCCCCACGAAAGCCGTCATGACCAAAAGCCATAACAAGCCTCCCATCGCAATACCACGCCATCCCACCACACGACGTAAATCCAAACGGTGCGCCAACTGCCCGCCGTAACGCATTTCGCGCCGACTCAAACGCTCAGTCACAATGAGGAGCAACATACCCGCCATCAACAAACTGGCCAGTTGTGTGGCAACCACTAAATTAAACAGGCCATACCACGTTTTATAAACCGCCGTCGTCAAGGTATCAAAATTAAATACCGATACCGCCCCAAAATCAGCTGCCGTTTCCATCAACACTAACGCTAACCCCGCCATAACAGCTGGTCGCGCCAAAGGCAAAGCCACACGCCAAAACACCTGTACTGGACGCAAGCCCAGCGAACGTGAAACGGCAAATAACTGTGGACTTTGACGCATAAACGCCAATCGAGATAACAGATAAACATACGGGTACAGCACGAGCGCTAAAGTCACAATGGCCTTCATCGCCGCCGACGGCTCACACACGAGGGTCCGCCCAAACCACGACACGCAGGTTCGATACCACGCTCCACCAACCCCAAACCATCCTTCGACCACAAACGCCAGCACGTACGCGGGCACCGCCAAAGGCAGCACCAGTAGCCATTCCAGCCACGCGCGGCCCGGAAATTCAAAGCGCACAATG
>JARRRL010000021.1:0-5817 GCA_037380725.1 Gammaproteobacteria bacterium
GTTTTCACAGGTTATGTTAATTTAATTTGCTTAAAGCGTGTCTTTAGAATTACTGCTCGTATAAAAATTCATGTGATTTATTTTAAATTTGATCAAGCTGATTTTGAGCGCAGCGCGCGGCTTCCAGTACGTCTTTCGGTGTGAGCGTGGCGTTTTCGCTTAAACAGCGACGCCAACGACGTCCTCCGGGGCAGGCTTGAAAGAGTCCCGTTAAATGGCGAGTGATGTGTTTGATGGGAATACCATTACGAACCGCTTGTTCTAAATACGGAATAAAAGCCTGAATGACCTCCAGTCGACTGAGCGGGGGCTGGCTCGTACCAAAAAAACAATGATCCACGTTTGCAAGTGAGTATGGCGATTGATAAGCCGTGCGTCCAATCATCACACCGTCGCAGCCAGCGCTCAGTAAATCCTGGGCAAGCTCAGGCGTGTTGATACCCCCGTTGATAACGACAGGGAGTGCGGGCCACTGCTGTTTGATGCGCAGTACACGCTGGTAATTCAAGGGCGGTTTTTCTCGGTTTTCTTTTGGGCTTAATCCTGACAGCCAGGCTTTTCGAGCGTGCACAATGAGCAGATCTACCTGAGCACTCTGCACGGCTTCGACAAAGCGAAATAGAAACGCTTCGTCATCCTGATGATCGATGCCAATTCGGGTTTTCACCGTCACCGGAATTGAAACTGCTGCTTTCATGGCCGCTACACACTCGGCAATGTGCTGTGGCTCAGCCATGAGGCAGGCACCAATGCGGCCTTTTTGCACCCGATCGCTGGGACAGCCCACGTTGAGGTTGATTTCATCGTAACCCCATTCTTCTGCTAGACGCGCGCTGTACGCCAAGTCCTGTGGGTCGCTGCCGCCGACCTGCAGTGCAATGGGGTGCTCGAGCGGATCAAAGTCCAGCAAGTGCGATTTGTGGCCGTGTTTTAAGGCCTGCGTCGTGACCATCTCGGTGTAGAGGCGCGCCTGTCGCGTGAGGAGACGTAAAAAATAACGTTCATGACGATCGGTCCAATCCATCATAGGCGCAATACAATAACGGTGCCCCGTAAGCGTGGCGTCGAAGGCTGTTGTTTCGAGCATGAATGTGGAGCTACTCTGCTGATGGGTTAAGGGCTTGGTTCGGCTTCGCTGTTTATCCACAGTCGAAAGAGTTCAAGGAACGAACGCGATGACTTAACCACTTGACCGGATGGAATCGTCATCGTTGTCGGTGGCAGCGTGTCGTCTTGATTGGGCAAGTTCGCCAAGTCAATACGCTCTTCGTCACTCAGTGGCGGTAACCATTGATTCAAGGTGCGTAGATCGCTTTCGTCTAAAATACCAACGATGCGTTTTAAACGTAGGGTCTCCAGCACGTAATTGTAGCGCGCGCTCGCTGCATCGCGTTGCGCAAGATACACGGATCGTTGGGCTTGAAGCAAGTCGTTCAGAGTTCGAGTACCGGCTTTATAACCCCGTTGAATGGCTTCATAAGCTTGTTGTGTGGATCGCACAGCCAGTGCGTGTGCCTGACCTTGACTCACCGCCAGGCGGACTTTGCGGTATTGGGCTTGGACTTGCTGTACTAATTCATGCTCAATTTTATTCACCGTCCAGCGCGCCGCTTGTCGTTGATAGAGCGCTTGTTTTGTGTTTGCTTTAATACCACCACCGGTGTAGATCGGGACACTCATGCTGACGCCAATGGTTGTGTTGGTGTTTTGACCTTCGTCGAGTGCAGGTGTGGCGCCACCAGCACTCGTGCGGTTCACATTGACAAAGAGGTCAATGGCCGGGATACGAGCGGCTTTTTGCGCGCGGTAATTGTCATACGCCATGGTAGCGGAATGGCGAGCGATGGCCAGTTCTGGGCTGTTTTTTTGTGCAACCAGAACCCAATCTTTGGGGTCTTCGGGTTGCGGTAGTTTCAGTGGGATGTTCCGAGGTAAATCTGTGGTGTCAACACCATCTGTACGCGTCATAAGCGCGAGCGCTGAGCGGGTGTCTGCCGCGATGTTTTCAGCGGTTAAGAGCGAGGCTAAACTCAGATCGTGCTGCGCCTGGGTTTCGTAGACTTGGGCACTTTTGGCGAGACCGCGTTCATAGCGTTTTTCAATTAAACGTAAACTGTATTCCAGTGCATTTTGTTCATTTTCGGATACGATCAAGGCTTCTTTGGCATTGAGCACGTTGAAATACGTGGTCGCTGTCGATAAAATGAGGTCCTGTTTAGCTTGGTGTAATTCTGCGCTGGCGCGGTTGACAGCGGATTTACTGCGTCTCAGTTGATGCCAACGATCCATCCGGAATAACGGTTGACTTAAACGAACGCCGTAAGTCGTACTGGTGAACGGTTCGGTATCAGATGTGAATAAACATTCCAGACGATCTAAGGCCGTACCGATGTTGAGTGAAGAAGGGCCGTTGAGCGTGATGCCCTGTGTGCACGCATTAATTCGATCAATGTTAAGATTAAAATCCACGTTACGACCGGAGTAGTCGACCCGCGACCAACCGATCTCCGCGCCGATTTGTGGCAGCAATTGCGAGCGCGCTAAGGGGATGGCTTGCAGTTTTGCGACGTATTGGGCGCGTTGAGAGGCCCACTCCGGGCTGTAGTTTACGATAAGCGCGTAAGCGTCCAGTAAGTCGATGCGATCTGCCTTGCAGACCGTAGATCCACACACGACAAGACAGGTCGTGACCAGAAAATAAGCTTTAAGGAGTGCTCGTGGTCGGAGAACTGTGCGTCCGTGTTTGACCACTGGGGCATTTATTTTATTGTATGAACAATGTATATTTTTATGTATTGTGAACATATGTTTAAATATGGCACAGACTTTTTTTCTTACTGAATCATTCACTCCAAACCTCACTCAAACCAATCCTTCAAGCAATCCTTGCTCATACTGAGCGCATTTTTACCGTCTTGCAGTCCGTGTGTGGGCGTGCAAGACGTGACAGGGTGTCATGTAAGATCAAGTGTAGGGGATCTTTTGTAAAGTGGTGGGAACGAGTGCGTGTAGTTTGCTGTTTAACTTTGACCTATGTTCACGAAAATACCGCAGGACTCACTGTTATTTGCACGTTTATACCGATCATTTTTTTGGCAAAATACAGGACTCGCTTTGTAGCGGTTTTTGTTGTTATCAGCGATGACTATATCCATGATGCATCAGTATCCGTAAGGCATCAGCGAGAACACTGTTTGAGTTATTGAGTTATAAGTAAATAAGAAATAGGAAAATAAGAAAGGAAGTTGTACTAGGAACAGGCAGGGAATGTTATTTTGAGTGACCAATCGGATAGAACTCGTTACAAATTGGATCCAATTTGGCTCAGGCGTTCCCTCTATATGAACAAATGGTTTAAGATTATCCGTTTGTTTGTGCAAGTGTCACCGTTCGGGTTAGTTTGATGTGGCTCACATTGAACTCAAGTACATTGAACTCAGGTACGATCAACTCAAGTACATTGAGCTTAAATGCTTTGCACGGATACCACGTTGTACTCAAGGATGATTGACACCATTTTTGCGCTGCTCGATTAGGGCTCATGCCCGGAGAGACATGGATCAGAATGCAAAAGCCCCCGATGGTGGGGATCAAGGTGATCAGGACTTGGCGCTCGTCGATGATGATGCGCTGGATTTTACGTGCTCGACTGATGTGACTGATCACAACATCGAAGGCTCGATGAGTTCGCGATACGATTCGCTAACACCATTAGCATACATCTCATCAGACTATAAATCCGTGTCGCTTGAGGCCGAAGTGGATTCGGAGCTGGATCCGCTTCGCTTATTGCCCCCGCACGCTGAATCGAATGCGCTGTCGTTTTTCCAAGAACTCATACGTGTTCAGCGTGCTGGTCCCGCTCCTGCCGATCACGTATTGCCGGAGGGTCAAGTCAATTCTGAGCGTGTGACGGCTGTGGACGGCGAGTCTCCACGGTGGGGGCAGGATTCTCGTGGAGATACCGAACACGTTACGGGACCGTTTTGTCACTTGCCAGAAGGACCCGCTGGTTATGTAATTTCCCTGCGTTATGTGTTTCGACACTGTCCCGCTGTGCTCAATGTGGAGGAAATTCAACGTTCGTGGCGTGAGACGATATTGGAAGAGATCAGCGTACGGCAACAACTCACGGTATCGCTTTTTAAGCGAATGGAGACTGTATTAACGTTGCATGCCGATGGGTGGCCTTTGTATTTCTCGGATCGTCGAGACATCAGGTTGCAAACAGCGCCAGGTTTGACCGCGCTCTTGCAGTGGTCTGTGGAAGATGTGGAGCACTATAACCGTGCCTCGTTTGAGGCGGATTTCCATGATCCCTTGCACGATCAGCGTCATTTGTCGATGGCGTCTTTGCCGTGTCGTCTTGTATTGGTGATAGGACCGCCCGAGTTCTCGGGGCTTTTGTTGATCGCGCCGCAGTGCTTGTATGATTCCCGTACCTTGCAATACATCTTGGTTCGTTTTTGGCGGCGGTACCAAGGTCATCCGCCGTTATTGCCGTTGTGGTCACCGTGTTTTCCAGAACCCGCTGAGCGGGATAGCGCTTTAGTGTACTGGTGTGATCGCTTGTCAGAGGCGCGATTTTCTTTATTGCCGCGTGACGTTCATCAAGAGGACGGCGCCTTACTTCGACTTAATACGACTGCGCGTTTTGTACCAGAAGATCAGTGGCGGTTAATTCAACAGGCAGCGGCGGTGCTGCAGGTCAGCGTGGAAGCGGTGATGCTCAGTGCGTTTGTGCGATGGCAAATGCATGTGAATGATGAATCGTCAGCCTGTTTTGGCTTATTGTCGGTACGAATGCCGACGGCGCCTGTATCCCCGCCTGAGCTCAAGCCTTTTGCGATTGCCTCCGATGATTCCCTCACGGCGGCGCAATGGGTGACCTTAATCGCCAGGCAATTGGAGGCGACGCGCGACCACGCCATGCCCCATTTGCAAGAATTGAGTGATGCATTGAATCAACCGAGCGCTTGCATTGCGCAAATGTTGTTGGAACTGGTTTTCTGTTTTGAATACGTGGATGTGGAGTGGCCGGAAGCCTTGGCTCCGATCACCAGCTTTGGCAATGCAAATGGTCAATTGGGTACACACGCTCTGGTGCAGTTCAGCATCAACATAACGGAAGAGCGTATGCTGTTGACGTGGTGGGGACAGTCCAGTTTTATCTCTCAGACGCAGTTGTTTGCTTTTCAAAAATATTTTGAACAAACCTTGATAGATTTGTTGCATGGGGTATTGCAGTTTAATCAATGGACCTGCTTGTCTTATCGACAGAAACAACCTGTGCTCTGTGCGAACAGCCCAACGGATGACGCGGTACTTAGGCGCGTGCTGCAGGACCGCGTTGCGCAGAACAAGACGGAACAGCAGCGGCTAGAACAGCAGCAGCTAGGACAACAGCAGCTAGGACAACAGCAGAAAGCGGCGACTCCCGAGCACGTATTGCAGCAGTTCAAAATACTGGTCGAAATGGCCCCGCACGCCTTGTGTCTCGCTACGTCTCGAGAGCGCGTGACGCGTTTGGAAGTGTGGTTGAGTGCCTTGTACATCGCGCAGGAATATTTAAAAAAACACCCTCAATTTGAACGGGGTGAAACGTACTATCCTTTGGTGGTCATGTCCAGCGATCCTGTGGTGGTGTTGACGCTGATCTTGGCGGCGCAGCTGTGTCAGCTTGTCCCGTTGACCTCGTCGGCGGATGCGCAAGCACTCTTGATGGAAGATGACCACGATAATTGGTCCGCCTGCGGTGTGGATTGGTTAGTGATGACCAATGACACCGTGAGTGGTGAATCCATGGCGAGTGATCGC
>JARRRL010000021.1:5836-20471 GCA_037380725.1 Gammaproteobacteria bacterium
GGTAAGCTCTCCCTTGTTTATATTGATGTGCGGTCAGTTTTATCGCAAGTTCGCCATGGATTGGCGCTGTGCGCCGAACAAGGGATACATGTGGATCGCTGGGGGTATAAACAGTGGGCTGATGCGCACTATTTGCCGGATGCTGGCGTGCCGCGCGTTGTGGCTGTGTGGTTGAAAAAAGTAGCAGCTTGCGTTGCTGAGCAGACGATTGAGCGCGCCATCCGTGGAGCGGGGGATGATCCCGTATTTGGGTATTTTGATCCCACAGTTGTGGTCTCGAGTCAAAGCCGATTTGTGAGTAATAGTGGTTACTGGTTGGCGCAAGCGCGTTATCTTGAGCGGTTTGCGGTGCAGAACCACAGTGTGCTGGGCAGCGTGGTGTTTGTGGGACAGTGTTTGGATCATGCGGGAATTTGGCCGTTTTTAGCCAGTGTGCTGGCAGGCGTTCCCGTTATGTGGTTACCGCCACCCTTACTGTTTTCGCCGTCTATGCATGATAAATTTGGTTTGCCAACGCTCTTGGTGGATTTTTTATTTCTGGATCGAGAACGTGTAGATCCGACGGGAGGACGACGCGTTAACACTGCTTTGTGTTTCATTCCAGAGCTGTGCTTTGCCCAATTGAACATGGATCAGCGATTGCGTCGAGTAGCCATCGGTTTGCAGCAGTGGTCTCGTGTGGTGCTGATGGGAGAGGGGCGCTTGTGTGTTCCGGCTCAGCGTTCTCCGCGTTCTGATCAGAGTTTGCCGATTTTGTTGGCCGTCAGTGAGCGTGAAGCGGTCACGGTTGGGGATAAAGATTCGTATGTGGGTCGAGTGCCTTTGGGGTTTGTTCGACCCGCGATACTGGATGGGGATGCGGCCATTCACGATACATTGATTCTGGAATCGTTGTTGCCTCAGGTAAATGCATCGGCTTCGGGTAGCCAAGTTGGTTCGCTGACGTATTGTCGCAGTACGCTGAGAATTGATGTGGAAGGTATGTGGTTATCCTCGCGCAGTCGTACGAACGATCGCGCAAAGCGCCGTTCTTCCTCGAAAGATGAGACGAATAAGTGCCCGCAGTCGCTGCGCGCGAAAGGCATGCCGCCCCGTTTGCGTTGGGAATTGGCGGTTCATGTGGTGTTGCGTGATCGCGCGAACCCCATTATTGAGCCGGAGGACGCGAGTTTTAGACCAAGTGGTGCATGGGAAGCGCCCTGCCGATTTTGGGAGCGTTTTGTTCAATGGCGTATGCCAATCAGTTGTTGGATTAAAATTCGACCGGAAAGTGAAGCCGAAGGGCTGTGTTCGATTCGTTTGGCGCCGCATTATTTGAATGGCCTGCTCGCGGTTTTTCTGGATCATGTACGAACGTTTGCCGAATTAGCGCCGTGGGCGCGTTTTTATTGCTTGAGTGATACGCATTGGACAGCGGGGGTGGCGCCACGATGGGATGAAATTTTTGGTCACTGTCCCACCATAACCCGGACATCTTTTTCCCCATTAAAAACGACGACCTTTACGCGATTGGTGGCGCGTGTTTTGGGCTTGAGTGGCGTGCCACAGGTTTCACAAACGTGGTCTGAATTGGGAGGCGACTGGTTTGATTTGTGTCGCTTGACGCGCCTGCTGCAGGGCATGGGGTGGTCATGGCGTATGCCGATCTACGCTTTGCAGCAACCGGTGGGTCGTTTGGCCTTACAACTCACACATGACACGATACCGAATCAAGTTGAGCAGAATTCCGTGACGAGTTCAGTGCCGTCGTCTGAAATGTCCCGACGCATTGTGCCCTTGAGCGTGTACCATTTGGGGTTATTGCGTCGTTATCGTGTGGCCTTACCGCAATATGTGCGTTGCTTGCAATTCAGCACTTCCGAAACGGTTTCAGTGGAACGTGTCGGTGCGGCCTTAGCGGTGTGGGTGGATCGTTTTTCGGTGTTGGCCAGCCAATTTGAACACACGGAACACGGGTTGCAGCACGTGTTTTTCCCCGTGGGGGGCGAGAGCAATGCGGTGTTGAGCAGGCGGGCGCTGGATTTTCGTGATATTCCTTTTTTGAGTGCTTTCTTGGAAAAACAGACTCTGGAAAACTGCGCGCGAGATTTAGAAATGTCTGACGCGCCACCGTGGCGTTGTCTGATATATCCCAAACATCAGGGGCGATGGTTTGCGTGGGTATTTGCGCATCGTTTGTTATTTGACATGAGTGAGTGGCTCGATAGCACGCGGTGCTTACAAGCCTTGCTGTCGGAGATGCAAGACTTGTCGTCGGAAAAGCAAATGAAGATGCTGCTGCAAAACGTACCGGCTTCGGCATTACCGTGGGCGCTGAGGCAACAGAATCCATTGCCAGCCGTGGTATTGGAACAGTGCGCGTATTTTTGGCAAGAACGTTTGGAATGGCGTGCGACACGTTTATTTGAAGGCGTGTCGGCGGAGGACGATACCGATGCGATGAGGGACGGGTTCAAAAGTTGTGTGCAAACTTTGCCGTGGCCAATTAATGGATCGCTGTGGCGTATGGCGTTGGCAAACGGCAACATAGACAGTTTAACGTTGATATTGTGGGCGGTCGTAAAAGCATTGAGTGAGAGTCGTGATCAAACACCGTTGTGTCTCGATTTGGAAGTGCCCTGGACGCCACTGAATGGCGTGGACCAGCACAAAGGTTCGAGGCAGTTTGGCATCGTACCTTTGTTTTTATCGTTACACAATTGGTCGCAGCGACAGGGTGATCCGGGACTTGGGCTTAGTGCTTTGAAGCAACAGCTTTACACCACGCTGATGGCACCGCATCCCGATCATTTGTTGCTGTCGGGTAAAGCGATGTATGAGCAATTGTACGATGCCTTGTATAAGCAAGAGGTGTGTTTTACTTATTTTAATGCGTTATCGGAAAGTCGAGACTTGTCGCCATTGGCGGATGCGGAACAACTGCACCGTTTTGCACCGGGCGAGTTTTTGAATCGACACACGGCGTACGCATTGAAAATCGAAGCCATGCCTCGACGAGGGCATTTTGTGTTGGTGTGGACCTATAACGAAAATCTGTTACACCGAGATACGGTAAATCGTTTGTCCACGCAAGCCTTGTCATTATTGTCTCGGGTTTTAGGGGTTTTAGTCAGTGTTCAGGAATTGGGTAAGCGTGCGGATCGACATCATATGCATCGTGCTGTCCCATTGTGCCCGGTGGATTTTGGTATAGAGGGTGTGAGTGACAGTGATTGGTCGTGTTTAGTGGCGGATTTCCCCGAAATGCGGGAAGTGTGGGCACCGCTCGGTGTGAGCGCGTGTATTTTTGAGAATCAATTAAAAAGTCCCTTGACCCTCACGCGTGGCAGTCAGGCGATACGCTGCGCATTTTCCAGTGTAACCGCTTTTCGAAAACGAGTGGAAGCGCTCAGCAGTTGGGTGCCACACATCGCATCACGTTGGGCCGTATTGCCAGAAGGTGCTGTGTTACTGGTTACCGATTCACCGCGCAATGTGTGTGTTCGTGAGGTGCTGGATCGGCAGACCTGGGAAAAACCGGTGATGCCACGATCATGTTTAGACGAGCAAAATAGGCCAATTCCCTGTATTTTTGTCTTTTTATCTGGTTCGAATGGTCAAGGACTGGTGCGTTGTGATTACGACGTTCGCGCTTTAGAGCCAATCTTGGTGAGCGCGGTATTGGTGGCCTTATCGGAAGGCACTATGGGGCCAATTAAAAACGCGATGAGTGCGTTGTGGTCGGCTTGTCCGGGTGAGCTGAGCCAGTTTTCGTATGGTAAATCGTCGGTGATGACGTCAAAATCCAACGGTTTCGCTTTGTCCAGCGCGCTGCCCTGCGATTTTGATAAAGCGTGTCGGGCATATTGGACGCTGCGATTTCAGAAACAATTTCAGAAAGATACGGACGAAGTACCCTTTGGTTCATGGCTGCCGATCACCGAGTTAGTGGATTACACGGAGCAAGCGCCATCCCCATTACTGCGTCACACGACCTTGGATAGTTTGGTGGGTGCGTCGGATGTGGCGGCGGATACCAGTGAACGTGATGCATTAATTCGTGTTTTGCAGACAATTCGGCGAAACGTGGTGCGATTGTGGGGAGAGCGGCATTGGGTGGTAAAAGTGGTGTTTGCGGATCGTCACGCCTTGGCTGAGTCTGGTATGGGAGCCGTTTGGGCCGAATCGGTAGCGACGACGCCGCACTGTTGGTTACCGGTGCTGTTGGGTACGGGGCGGGAGTCACACGATGACACAGGCTGGTTTGATACCCAGTTGTGTCAAAGCGCACAGTATCCACCGAATTCAGAAGCACAATTGTTGGAGTGGCTCGATCGTCCGTCGCGCCATCACCTGACGGATATTGTGTTGCTGGTGGTTTCAGGGGAAAAAGGCGCTGCGGCGTTGGTGGACTGGCATCGCATTCAACTTGCCCCGTTTCAATTTCAATGGAACCCGGCGCATCCGGCGGAAGTGCGTTTGTCCGCGCACGTGGCTTTGGGAATTGCCACGGCGCAGACAGGAAGGGGCGCTGTTATTGCCACGCCGACGGATCAAGTGGTTGCTCAAGCGTTGTGGTTTCCGGGTGTAAAAAGCGCGATGGTGCACCAGATACCGCGCGATGTGCTCAGACGTGTTGATCAGGAGCAGGACGATGCCGTGGGTGCGGACGCATTGACTCAGCACGGTGTTGGCGCTGTGATGGTGTTGGATATTGTGCCAACGGAAATACCCAAATCGACGGAAGCGTTTACGGTCGAGTTATCCAATTATCTGTCGGAACGACTGGTGTTGGATTTATTGCCGGATGTGATTCGAGTGTGTCGTGAAGACGAATGGGGAATTGAGGCTTGCACTAAATGGCTACAAGATGCTCATGCGCGTTTTCAAGAAATGGTGGAACGGCAATTATCGCCGGTATGGTGGCAACCTGAAAATGAGTCGTGGTCCAGCGGAATGAGCAGTGCGAGGAGGGGGGATCTGCAATTTTGGTTTCAGGCGGTCAGCGGTGCCTTACCCGGATGGCCTGCGGCGCTGCGCTGCGCCAGTTTGCTGTCCCCACAAAGCCGAATTTCGGAAAAGGGCTTCTCGACGCGTGCTGTGCGGAATTTACTGCATTGGTCGCAATGGTTTGGCTGGCGAGGTACTGTGCCGGATTACATGAACAGTACGCGGGATGAGCGCTGGGAGTTGACCCCCGATCAAGCGTGTTGGTTAGCCATGGAGTGGTGTTACCCGAGCCATTTTAACGTCAGCGCATTGCTGGAGCTGAAAGCGGATTCGGTGGATGCGCTGATGCGGGCTGTGCGTGCCGTGGTGTTGGCGGACCCTATTTTTCGACTGCAATTTATGGTGATCTACGATGAAGGGGGTGAGCGAATCACCTTGTCCAATCGACCTCAGCAAAGTTTTTCCCATTGTTCGGATGAGACATTAATCGATGCGGTGATGCATCGAGTGAGTTTTTCGTCGCGAAATATTGAGCAAACGCTGGAAAGTATTCGTGGTGTGGCGGCCACGTGGCAGGGGCAATTTGATTTGCTTCGGGCACCATTAGTCCGGTTTATCATTTTTGACGGTGGTGAGAAAAGCACGAGTTTTGTGTTGATCATGGGCCATCGCTTTGTCATCGACATCGGCGGCATTCACCATTTGGCCCAGCGACTGGAAGCGCATTTGAAAGGGCGCACAGTGAAGCCGATGCGCACGTGGCGGCATTGGTTAGCTTTCTTGGCGCAGCAACGCGCTCACGTTCGACAGTTGCCTCCGGTTTCACATGGTTATGCCTCGCAGATTCGTCGCAGTGAGGAGCGATTAAGTGAGCGTATTTGCCGTGCTTTGGATATAACGATGGAGCGTTTGCGGAGCAGTGTGTTTCAAAACCGAGCTGTTCGACGTCAATTTTTGGGTGCAGTCAGTGAAGCGCAAGGTATACGGTTTTGTCAGGGAAAACCGGGTCCACAGGATCCGCGCACTGGGTTGTGTTTAGCCACATTGGCGCTGGCTGTAAGCAGTTGGGTGGGGAGCGATGAGATGGTGATTGGGCAGCAATGGCCCATTCGGTGTGATCCTCGGGCGCGGCACTGGAGCGATGTGATTGGCGCTTTTGAATTTGTGTTTAAAAATCAGATAACCCTGATTGATGATTCCCCCCTAGCCACTGCCGAGCAGTTGATTCAAGTGATTCCGGAGACCTTGCAAAACGCCATTTTCGATGCGTTCATGCACGATCATTTTGATGTGCTTGATGCGTTCAATTTGATTTCTTTTGAGCGCATTGATCAACCGTATCGGGAGTGGAGCGGTGAGCGCTTACAGCCGGTTTCCTTGCCCTTGGGGATGGATGAGCATGGTGAGAATTATCGGCGCAGTTTCATCAGATTGGAAGCGGCGTTTGGCGCCGGAGGTTTGGAATTACGTTGGATTTATGACAGCCATTTGTTGCACGCTTCGCGCCTCGAAGGGTTGATCGCGCATTTTGCTTATTACTGGAAGAAATTACAAAATGAGTTGAAAAATCAGGTCAGTTTGTGAGCCGCTTTTCACTGGCGCGTTTGGGCGCCATTATATTGTCTTACTAGCACCATATTGCCTTACTACCATATTGTCTTACTACCACATTGTCTTACTACCACATTGTCTTACTACCACATTGTCTTACTACCACATTGTCTTACTACCACATTGTCTTACTACCACATTTATCTTGCTGAACATCTATCTTGTTGAGCAATTGTCTTGTTGCGCAGTGCTACACTGAATACACCGGATATCCGTGAAATCCTGATGTTGCGTTATTCATATCGTACATTCACATTGTACAGAAATCATCGTCAATAAATTTTCCATTTAGCATTAAATTGAGTTTTCCGTTTTTATGGTTGATCAATTTTTGGCTCATGTTCGCCAAGAACGTGATGGTACATGGATTAAACATGAGCTTGAATCGCATTTGCGAGATGTCAGTACGCTGGCTGCGGCGATGGCTGAAAATTTTCAGAGTCGTGATTGGGCGGCAGTGGCGGGGTTGTGGCATGATCTGGGAAAGTACAGTGCTTCATTTCAACAATACATCAAAACAGCCTCGGGTTATGAGGCGCAAGCGCATATCGAGCAAGGTAAGGGGCGCGTGGATCACTCGACCGCTGGGGCCTTGTATGCCATGGATACCGATAAGACATCGGGACAATTATTAGCGTATTTGATTGCGGGTCACCATGCCGGATTACCGGATTGGCATACCGCAGAGGCGGGGGGATCGGCGCTGAGTGTCCGGCTTAAAAAAGGAAAAGAAAAAAATTATTTGAATGAGGCGTTGGCGGCAGCTATACCTGAGGACATACTCAATCCAGCCTTTCATTTTACCAAACCTTTGGGTGGTAGTGAGGGCTTGCATGTGTGGCTGCGGATGTTATTTTCTTGCTTGGTCGATGCTGATTTTCTGGATACGGAACGGTTTATGGACCCAGAAAGATCAGCAGAGCGAGAGGCGCATTGGAATCTGTCTGATTTAAAATCACAGTTTGATGCCTACATGGCGGAAAAGGCGCGCGCCAGTGAAGCGACGAGCGTCAATCAATGTCGAGCGTCTGTGTTACGGGATTGTCGCTGCGCTGGACTGAGTGATCCAGGTATTTTCACGTTAACCGTACCGACGGGGGGTGGTAAAACCCTGTCTGGCATGGCCTTTGCGCTGGAGCACGCTGTGCGACACAATAAGCAACGTATTATTGTCGCGATTCCGTATACCAGCATCATTGAACAAACCGCTGAACAATATCGCGCTATTTTTGGTGATGCGGTATTGGAGCATCACGCTAATCTTGATCCAGAGCAGTTAGAGCAAGAGGATGCGCGAACCCGGTTGGCGGCGGAAAATTGGGATGCGCCGATCATTGTGACTACCAATGTGCAATTGTTGGAGTCTCTTTTTGCTGCGCGCACCAGTCGATGTCGTAAATTACACAATGTGGTGAATTCGGTCATCATTCTGGATGAAGCACAACTGCTTCCACCTGACTTTCTGCAACCGATTTTGGATGTGTTGCGTCTCTTGACGAGCTCTTATGGCGTAACCTTAGTGCTATCTTCTGCGACTCAGCCAGCATTGGAGACAATGAAGGATAGTTTTGGGCGTGTCAAATTGCGTGGTTTGGACGCTAAGCAGGAAATTATTTCTGATGTGGAGGCGTTATTTAGAACTTTATCTCGCGTCGATGTGCAAATGCCTCAGGATTTGCAACAACGCATAAGTTGGGATGAGTTAGCACAAGCATTGGTTGCGCATCCGAGTGTATTAGCAATTGTGAATACGCGGAAAGATGCGCGGGACTTGTTTCGACTGATGCCAGCAGGCACGATACACCTTTCAGCGCAACTCTGTGGTGAACACCGTTCTCGAATTATTGCCGATATTAAACAGCGATTACAGCGTGGTGAGTCAATCCGCGTCATCAGTACGCAATTGGTCGAGGCCGGTGTTGATCTGGATTTTCCGGTTGTGTATCGCGCGTTGGCTGGAATGGATTCTATTTTTCAAGCAGCGGGGCGTTGTAATCGAGAAGGCAAATTGACACAAGACGGTAAATTAAAAAAAGGTTCAGTCGTCGTGTTTGTTCCACCAAAGGCTTCGCCGCGTGGATTGCTGTTGTATGGTGAGCAAGCCACGCGCAGTGTGTTGCGGGAACGTGGTAATGTGACTTTATCTCAATCTCACACCTGGTTTGATGCTTATTTTAAACAGTATTTTTCTCAGGAAAATCCTGATAAGCACGATATTTTGCCTTTATTGGTGAAGGATGCTCGGCAGTGCAGAGTGCAATTTCGCAGCGCAGCAGAGCGGTTTCGACTTATTGAGGATACGGGGCGTTCGATTATTGTACCCTACGGAGAAGATGGATTTAAATGGATAGACTTGTTGCGTTGTATGGGAGCAGAACGATTTTTATTGCGTCGCGTACAGCGTTATGTCGTGAACGTTTATGAACATGAATTTAATAAACTCTTAGAAATCGGTGCCATTGAAGCATTGCAGCCGGGAGTTTGGGGTTTGGTTATTACCAATGGCTATGACGATCTGCTTGGCTTATGTTTAGCGGAAGATTTGTATGGTGGAAAGCCGGAAGCGTCGGTGTTTTGACGGAGGGATGGAGAGAAAGTGATGGCTAAGAACTATTGTTTGGAAGTATCGGGTGACTACGCTTGTTTCACGCGTCCGGAAATGAAAGTTGAACGTGTCAGTTATGATGTGATCACGCCATCGTCGGCGCGTGCTATTTTCGAAGCCATTTTCTGGAAGCCTGCTATTCGATGGCAAATCACACAGATTGATGTGCTCAAACCCATCAAATGGATAACGGTTAGACGTAATGAGGTGGGTAGTGTGATTTCATCCCCGACGGCGAAGCAGGTCAGCGGTGCCTCACACGATGCCATGGGTTTGTATGTGGAGGATGAGCGTCAGCAACGTGCTGGTTTGTTTCTGCGGGATGTGAAATACCGATTGCATGCGGATTTGCATTTTGACGCCAGCAAAGATCCGGAATCCACTTTTAGTAAATACACGGCGATGTTTGAACGTCGAGTTACGAAAGGCCAAACTTTTAATCAGCCTTATCTTGGAACGCGTGAGTTTTCATGTGCATTTCGGTTCGTCGGAGCTGATGATCTGGCTTCGGAGGCTCAGCCCATTTCGGTAGACAAATCGTTAGGTTGGATGCTTTACGATTTGGATTATCGTGATCCACGCAAACCCAAGCCTCGCTTTTTTAACGCGGATCTAAGACAGGGCACTGTCTCGGTTCCGGCCTGGGACAGTGAAGAGGTGAAAGGATGATTTTACAAGCCTTGAACGAGTATTACCAACGAAAGTCAGACGATCCGGATTCGGATATAGCGCCAGAAGGGTTTGAGCACAAGGAAATTCCGTATATTCTTGTATTGGATGAGTCGGGTGAGTTGATAAACATTGAGGACACGCAGTATACGGTGAATAAAAAGAATCGTGCGCAGACCTTTTTAGTTCCAAAGGGTGAAAAGCGTTCGTCAGGAATAAAGGCATATTTGTTATGGGATAATGTGGAATACGTATTGGGTGTTGTCGCTAAAGGAAAGCCAGAGCGAGTATTTGAGCAACATGAGGCGTTTAAAGAAAAAATTATTGAGTTAGAATTGTCTCATGATGTGGGTGTGAATGCTGTATTAAGATTTTTGCAGAAATCCCCTCAGTCTATTCTGGAAAACTGTGAGTATAAAAAAGAATTTTTAGATAAGGTCCCGTTTGTAACGTTCAGAATGAATGGTGATACGGAGTTGGTGTGCCAGAGGAAAGCTGTTATTGACGCATTAAAAAATCCATCTTATGGAGACAGTGGTGGCAAAGTAGGTTTTTGTTTGGTAAGTGGTGAATTTGATAAGCTTGCGATGACGCAATATGCAGTGAAAGGCGTGAGAGGTACGAATACGACCGGAGGAAATATTGTATCTTTTAACAAGCATGCGTTTGAATATTATGGTAAAAAGCAAGGCGCCAATGCTCCCATGGGAGAAAAAGCGAGTTTTTCATATACGACAGCATTGAATCATCTGCTCGGTAAAGACTCGAAACAAAAATTACAAGTCGGTGATGCAACAACTGTGTTCTGGTCGGATAGGAAAAATCACCTGGAAAATGACTTCAATGCTTTGTTTGACGAGCCTGCCAAAGATAATCCCGATCAACTGGTCGAAACCGTAAAAGCGTTGTTAAAATCGGTTGATACGGGGGTTTTTCCACCAGAAGATCGTGAAACGCGCTTCTTCATTCTGGGCTTATCGCCCAATGTGGCTCGTATCTCTGTGCGATTTTGGCATGTGGGTACAGTGTATGAGTTTTCGGAAAAAATCGCTCAACATTTTCACGACTTAGAGCTTGTTCATGGCGCAAAACAGCGCGAATACCTTTCATTATGGTGGCTCTTACGTTCTCTGGCTGCTCAAGGTAAAACGGAGAACATTCCACCGAACCTGGCTGGTGAGTGGATGCGAACCATACTGAATGGTAGTCCTTATCCGGAAACGTTATTGCAGTCTGCTTTGCGACGTATACATTCGGAAAGAGTGGTCAGTTATGAGAGAGCCGCGATCATTAAAGCGTGCTTGAATAGAAAAAACCGTTTTCATGTTCAACCTGAAAAGGAGATGACTGTGTCATTGGATATCGATAACACCAATCCCGGTTACCGCATTGGACGTTTGTTTGCGGCGCTGGAAAAAATTCAGGAAGAAGCGAGCCCTGGTCTTAACGCCACAATACGGGATCGTTACTACGCATCGGCTTCGGGGACGCCAGCGAATGTCTTTCCGATTTTGTTGCGTATGAAAAACCATCATCTTGGAAAGCTTGAAAAAAGGAGGGAAATCTATTTTGAAAAATTGTTGTCTGAAGTGATGGGTGCGATCGATGCGGAAGGGTTTCCGGCGCAGTTGAATCTATCCGATCAAGGTCGATTTGCTATTGGATATTATCATCAACGGCAGAACTTTTTTACGAAATCGGATAAAACGAAAGCAGAAAATTCAGGAGAGTGAACATGGCGATTTCAAACCGTTTTGATTTTGTGTTGTTGTTTGATGTAAAAGATGGGAATCCCAATGGCGATCCAGATGCGGGAAATCTACCTCGTATGGATGCCGAGACGGGGCGAGGCTTGGTGACGGACGTTTGTTTGAAGCGTAAAATTCGTAATTACGTGGGTATTGTAAAAGAAGAGCAGCCACCTTTTGAAATCTACGTCAAAGAGAAATCCGTATTAAACAAAACCCATGAGCGCGCCTATATTGCTATCGGTGAAGAATCAGTGTTGAAAGAGGGTGATAAGAAGCGTAAGGGAGGTGATAAAGTCGAGGTGGCTCGACAATGGATGTGTGGCAATTTTTATGATGTGAGAACATTTGGAGCGGTGATGTCGACTGGGGTGAATTGTGGTCAGGTCCGAGGACCTGTTCAAATGACTTTCGGGCGTTCGATTGATCCGATTGTGGCCTCGGAACATTCCATTACACGTATGGCGGTTACGACAGAAAAGGAAGCGGAAAACCAAGGTGGTGATAATCGTACGATGGGTAGAAAATTTACTGTGCCGTATGGTTTGTATCTGGCGCATGGATTTGTGTCGGCACACTTGGCTGAGCAAACGGGATTCAGTGATGAAGACATGGATCTTTTGGTCGATGCATTAAGCAATTTGTTTGAACACGATCGTTCTGCTGCACGAGGCGAAATGAACACACGTGGATTGTACCTTTTTAGACATGAAAGCAAGCTGGGAAATGCACAAGCGCACGCATTATTTGAGCGAGTTAAGGTTTCTCGTCTTTCTGAAGGTCCCGCACGTAGTTTTGATGATTATGAGGTCAGTGTGGACGTGGAAAACTTGCCATCAGGGGTTACCTTGCAACGGGTTGTTGGATAGCTAATGAATGATTTTAAACTCGCCATTTCTGCATTACAGCATTACGCTTATTGTCCTCGCCAATTTGCATTGATCCACCTTGAGCAGGTCTGGGAGGAAAATCGATTTACTGCCGAAGGTCGGATGATTCATGAGCGGGTGGACAGCGGAGTGGCGGAGCGTCGTCGCAAAGTGCGTTATGAGCGGGGGGTACTCTTACAGTCGGAGCATTACCGTTTAATGGGAAAGATGGATCTACTGGAAATAGAACAGGTCCATCCACCTCTATATTTCCCGGTTGAATATAAGCGAGGTAAGCCGAAGCGGGAGCGGTGGGATCGAATCCAACTGTGCGCTCAGGCGTTGTGTTTGGAAGAGATGCGTGATGTGACGATATCCGAGGGAGCGATTTGGTACTGGGAAGTGCGAAAACGGGAGTCGGTGATGTTGGATGAGGCGTTGCGGAGTGAGACTCTTGCGACCATTGAGGCCGCGCATCATTTATTGTCTACAGGCAAGACGCCAAAACCCATTGAGGATAAAAAGCGTTGTCGGGCTTGTTCCTTATTGAACTTGTGTGAACCGGATGCGTTTCGACGAGACCATTCCGCGAGCTATATTAATGAGTTATTTCGCCAATGAAACAACTACTTAACGCAATTTATATTACGCGCCAAGAGAGTTATTTGCATAAGGAGCGTGAAACGATTGTCATTAAACAGGGGAGTCATAAACTGGGTCAATTTCCCGCCTTGACAATTGGTAATATTTTCTGTTTTGGCCAGGTTTCTGTTTCACCGTTTCTGATGGGATATTGCGGTGAGCAAGGGATTGGATTGACTTTTTATACCGAGTACGGAAAATTTCTGGCTCGGGTGCAAGGTAAGCAGACAGGTAATGTTTTGCTTCGGCGCACTCAATATCGTTGGGCGGATGATGATGTAAAATCGACAACTGTTGCTCGATTGATGGTGGCGGCGAAAATTGCGAACAGTCGAGCGATCTTGATGCGGGATTTACGAAATCATGGTCAAAATGTGGCGTTGCAAACTGTAGTGGATAAGTTGGCGGGCAGCTTACGTGCCGCTCAACACGCGAAATCCGTCGAAGAAGCGATGGGAATTGAAGGGGATGCAGCGAAAAGTTATTTTGGTGTATTTAATGAGCTGATTCATTCTGATGGTTTTCGGTTATCCGGAAGGGTGCGTCGACCACCAACGGATCCTGTCAATGCATTGCTTTCTTTTGCTTATACTCTCATAACCTACGAATGTTCTTCTGCTTTGCAGGGGGTTGGTTTAGATGCCTATGTGGGATTCTTACACAAGGATCGACCAGGTCGAGTGAGTTTGGCGCTTGATATGTTGGAGGAGTTTCGTGCATCGTGGGCAGATCGATTTGTGCTGACCTTAATCAATCGGCGACAGATTCAATTAAAAGATTTTGTGACTGAAGCGAGTGGTGCGGTGCGTCTGTCGGATGATGCTCGAAAGGCATTTTTATCAGCATGGCAAGAACGTAAACAGTCGGAAGTCAATCATCCATATTTTAATGAGACAGTACCCATTGGGTTATTGCCTCATTGTCAAGCTATGTTGTTAGCTCGGCATATTCGTGGCGATCTTGAATATTATCCACCTTATTTGGTTAAATAAAATGTTAGTATTGATTACGTATGATGTGAGTGTTGTATCGGATGGTGGTAAGAGGCGCTTGCGCAATATTGCAAAAGCTTGTCTTGATCATGGTATGCGGGTACAACATTCGGTGTTTGAGTGTGAAGTAAACTCGGCTCAATTTGTTACACTTAAGCACGAATTGATGGAAATATTTGATCCGGATCAAGACAGTTTGCGGTTTTACTTCTTGGGTAAAAAGGGTCGTCAGAAGGTTGAGCATGTCGGTGTTAAGGCTGTGCCTGATCCCTTGAGGGATAGCCTGATTCTATGATCGCTAACGTCACGTTCTCATCTTTTCTTAGGGAGGTTAGCGGAAAAGTAACTTTTTGATTTATTTGAAAAATCTATTTGGATTTACGGATGTGTGATTACTCTAGGATGAAACTGTTCTCAGTCATCAGATTTTTAAAAATATGGTTTTTAAAAACAATTAGTTAAGAGTGTACTGTCGCGCTCCGCGTGAGCGCGTGGATTGAAACGGATGTGGGGTGAGGTTGAGAGCGCAACCGTGGCGTCGCGCTCCGCGTGAGCGCGTGGATTGAAACG
>JARRRL010000022.1:0-14616 GCA_037380725.1 Gammaproteobacteria bacterium
GTCAGACGATACGCTCGACGCCTGTTCTTTTCGTCGAAACGACGAGTGGACAGGGCGAGAAACGCTTGCATTTAAACGCACTTCCGTGATCAGCTCAGTGGGAATTTCTCGCACAAATCGACTCAAAAAGCACCGCTTTTCATTACCATATAAACGCCGCATTTCTGCGTAGGTAATGAATAACTGCTTCATAGCTCGTGTCATACCCACGTACGCCAAACGTCGCTCTTCTTCAAGACGGTTACTGTCTTCCATTGACATTTGATGCGGGAACAATCCTTCTTCCATGCCCGTCATAAACACCGTAGAAAATTCTAACCCTTTCGCCGAATGCAGCGTCATCATTTGAACGCAGTCGTCTTGTTCCCCGGCTTGCAATTCGCCTGACTCCAGCGCCGCGTGATCCAAAAACGCCGCCAACACACTGCTCGGATGATCTTGTGTTTCTGCAGATTCAAATTCTCGCGCCGCACTGCGTAATTCTTTTAAATTTTCCAAGCGCGCCTGTGCTTTCTCGCCTTTTTCTTTTTGATAATGCGCCACCAAACCGCTGCGTTGCATCACAAGCTCAGCCAATTCACTCAACACTAGATTTTCACGTGCTTCATCAAAACCACGAATCAGTTGTACAAAACCATCCACGGCATTGAGCGCGCGCGCCGGCAACAGCTGTTCCGACACCGTATCCACGGCCGATTGCCACAGTGAAATCGCGCGTTCACGCGACATATCTCGAAGATGCGTCAAAGTCCGCTCACCAATACCACGGGACGGCACCGAAATCACTCGCTCAAAAGCCGCATCGTCATTGGGATTAAACACCAAACGCAAATAAGCCAATACATTCTTAATTTCCGCTCGATCAAAGAAACGCAATCCACCATAAATGCGGTAAGGAATACCTTGACGTATAAACGCTTCTTCTAAAACACGTGATTGCGCATTCGACCGATACAACACCGCACAATCTCGATAACCTTGGCCTTCACGCACACAAGCCGAAACGCGCTCTGCAACAAAACGGGCTTCATCCACTTCGTTATAACCGGCAAATAACTGTATGGACTCACCCGCATTATCTTCCGTCCACAGTTTTTTGCCCAATCGCCCTGTATTGTGAGCAATGACCGCATTGGCCGCATTTAAAATTGTTTCTGTTGAACGGTAGTTTTGCTCCAAACGGATGATGTCCCCTGCCGGGTAATCACGCTGAAACTGCTGGATGTTTTCAATCTTCGCGCCACGCCAACCATAAATGGACTGATCATCATCCCCCACGAGGGTAAGGCCCGATTCGTGTCCCGCTAGACGTTTCAACCACGCATACTGGATATCATTGGTATCCTGAAACTCATCCACCAACACATGCTGAAAACGTTGCTGATAATGCGCCAACAACTCTTTGTTACGCCCCAATACTTCGTAAGTGCGCAAGATTAATTCTGCAAAATCCACAGAGCCCGCACGCTCGCACGCTTCTTCATACGCGGTGTACACTCGCGACCAGGTTCTCTCATGACGGTTACTCGGATTCACCTCTTGAGCAACCTGCGCGGCACGCTTCCCCGCATCCTTATGGTTATTGATGAACCACTGCGCCTGGCGCGGCGGCCAACGATCCTCTGCCAATTCCAAAGACCGTATAATTCGCTTAATCAAGCGCAATTGATCATCGGAATCCAGAATCTGGAAGGACTCCGGCAATTGAGCGTCTTGCCAATGCATACGCAAAAAACGGTGAGAAATACTGTGAAACGTGCCGACCCACATGCCCTGAACCGAACGCTGACAAACGGTTTCAATGCGACCACGCATTTCACGCGCCGCTTTGTTCGTAAACGTAACGGCTAGAATGTGATACGGATTCAAACGCTTTTCAGCCATCAGCCACGCAATGCGGTGCACCAAGACACGCGTTTTTCCACTACCAGCCCCAGCCAGTACTAATAAGTACTGCGATTCGGCCGAGACGGCTTGTTGCTGCGCGACGTTTAAATCGTCAAGAAGTTGCTGAGTATCCATAGTCTTGCATTGTATCGAAAAAAGATACGCAATGGTAAAAAAACTGTGTAATCATCTCTCAGCGTCAATCGCGAGATCATCCAGAAATGTGGTATATGGAGGGCAAGTCTGTGAAATTTTCAGCAATATTCACACTCCTCATTTTTATACTGTCGTGCAAACCTCACTGCGAACAGAAATAAAAAAAGAAAAAGAAAGAAAAGTAAGGTCAATACCTCCTTCATTTATCTTAAAATTGCTTGTTGGGTATCAGTGCATATCGTTTATATATCGACCAGGATTATGCCAAATAAACCCATCCTTAGCGAGCAATTGGTCAGCGGCTACCGGTCCCCAGGTTCCCGCTTCATACGGCTCAGGGTTCGGCATGTGCTCTATCCACCCTTGCACAATGGGGTCAATCCAATTCCAAGCAGCAAGCACATCCGTTTCACGCATAAAGAGCGTCAAATCACCTTGAATGACATCCAAAATCAAACGCTCGTACGCATCCCAGCGCCGCATTGGTGAGCTATTGATTAAATCTAGATTTAATGCAACAGGCTGCAAGGTCATGCCACGGCCAGGGGTTTTCGCATTCAAATACAGTTTGATGCTTTCTTCGGGCTGCAAACTAATGACTAAACGATTAGCCAATAAATGGGATGCCGTATGCTTAAACAGCTTATGCGGCACATCTTTAAACTGAATCACAATTTCCGATGCACGAGATGGAAGTTCTTTACCCGTACGCATATACACCGGCATTCCTGCCCAACGCCAATTATCAATTTCTGCCTTCACGGCAACAAACGTCTCGGTTTGCGAACACGGATCCACACCCACTTCCTGCAAATAATTTTTCGAAGCCTTTCGATCAGGACTGGCTACATATTGCCCACGCACGGTCTTCGTCACCACATCACTCGGCTGTATCGCGCGCAGTGAACGCAATACTTTTAGCTTTTCATCTCGCACCGAAGCTGGATTCAACTGACCAGGAGGCTCCATCGCCATTACACAGAGCAGCTGCAACAAATGATTTTGCACCATATCCCTCAGCGCACCCGTATGATCATAATACGGACCCCGGTTTACGACTCCAATGTCTTCGGCTACTGTAATTTGCATCGACTGAATGCGTTCCGCACACCACAACGGTTCCAATACGGCGTTACCAAAACGCAAAGCCATGATGTTTTGCACCGTTTCTTTACCCAAATAATGATCGATACGAAAAATTTGGGATTCATCAAAGGACTTGGATAATTCATTACTGATTTGTGTGGCCGTTTCCAAATTATGCCCAATGGGTTTCTCAACCACAACTCGAGAATCAGTATTGATACAGCCGTGCTGTTTCAGCCCCGCCGTAATTGCACCATACAAAGAAGGCGACACGGAAAAATAAAAAATAGAACGCACCGTATCCGACAACATCGACCGCAGCGCAGCAAACGTTTCCACGTTTCCAATATCCATACGTACGCAATCAATTTTTTTAACAAACGCATCGAACTGGGATCGATCTTGCGTCCGTTTCAGACAGCTTTCAGCGATACGTTGCGCAAAGGTCTCAACGGTCAATTCTGCTCGAACCACCGCGACAATACGCAGATCGTCGGCTAAAGAATGATTCAAAAACAATTGAAAAAGAGAAGGAAAGAGCTTTCGAATGCTCAAATCTCCCGTTGCACCAAACACGACAACATTCGCAGACTCATTTTTATTTGTGCTTGTCATGAACTGCTCTCTCAAACGGTTACAGGATTAGGACGGTGCGCCAAAATAAAGTCCATCAAAAATCAACACAGAAAACGAAATCCGCTCTATTCCACCGTAACTGATTTTGCCAAGTTACGCGGTTGGTCCACATCTGTACCTTTTATCAAGGCAACGAAATACGACAACAACTGCAATGGAACGGTGTACACAATCGGTGCCAACAGTTGATCAACTTCCGGCATTTCAATTACACGCCAGTGTTCATCAGATTGCAGATTTGCAGCACGATCCGCAAACACAAATAACAAACCACCTCGTGCCTGCACCTCATGTAAATTGCCTTTCAGTTTGTCCAGCAAGTCATCCTTTGGCGCGACAGCAATTACCGGCATTTCAGCATCCACCAAGGCCAAAGGACCGTGCTTCAGCTCACCGGCCGGATAAGCCTCGGCATGAATATACGAAATTTCTTTGAGTTTAAGTGCTCCTTCCATCGCAATCGGGGCATGTGCTCCTCGCCCCAAAAACAGAGCATGATGTCGATCACTGAACAATTCGGCTAATGCCTCAATCTTCGATTCCAGACTCAGTACGCTCTCCAACACAGAAGGTAAACGGCGAAGCGATTTAACGATTGAGGCTTCCTGCTCGACCGACAAGCCACGCTGCTTCGCGAGCATGACCATCAATAAACATAATACCGTTAACTGTGTGGTAAACGCCTTGGTTGAGGCCACACCAATTTCTCGCCCAGCACGCGTCATCAACGAAAAATCCGATTCGCGAACCAGAGACGAGCCAGGTACATTGCAAATCGCCAAAGAACCCAAATAATTTCCATCCGCTTTGGCATCCCGCAAGGCAGCCAAGGTATCCGCCGTCTCCCCCGACTGTGACACAGTGACCAATAACGTATTCGGCACAAGCGCCACCTTTCGATACCGAAACTCACTGGCAATTTCAACGTGACACGGTACGCCCGCAATGGCTTCAAACCAATATTTTGCTGTCAATCCAGCATGATAACTCGTACCACACGCCACAATTTGTACCGCTGCTACGGTTTCCAGCATGACCTCGGCTTGCGGTCCCAGCACCGAAGTTGACACCGTATCATCAACAATACGCCCCTCAAGGGTGTTGCGAATAGCCAACGGTTGCTCGTGAATTTCTTTATGCATGTAATGCTTAAACGAACCTTTATCGATCGCATCTAGGCTTGCTTCCATCTCCACGATTTCACGCTGAACCAATTGGCCTTGTGCATTTTTGATCACAAGCGCTTCGCGACTCACACTGGCCACATCTCCCTCTTCCAAAAAGATAAAACGCGAACACACGGTGGATATCGCCAACTGATCTGAAGCAATATAGTGCTCACCTATTCCCACACCCAGCACCAAGGGGCTTCCTTTCCGCGCCACAACCATCTGATCAGGAAAAGCTTCACTGATAACCGCTAAAGCGTACGCGCCTTTCAAACGCGAAACAACGGTTTCCACCGCAGCAAGCAGTGAATCGTGATTCATCAATGCGGCATGCACACTGTGAGCAATGACTTCCGTATCCGTATCAGAAGTGAACGCATAACCAGCTGCGATCAGTTCGGTACGCAAGGCTTGAAAGTTCTCAATAATGCCATTATGCACAACGGCAATGTCTTCACCTGACATGTGGGGGTGCGCATTGCATTCGGTCGGCTTTCCATGCGTCGCCCAACGGGTGTGCGCAATGCCCACACAACCGGACAAGGGTTGTTGGCGAACGGCTTCTTCCAGCTCGGCTACTTTACCCACTCGACGCAAGCGCATGATCTTAGACAAATTATCGGTAACCGCTAAACCCGCCGAATCGTAGCCTCGGTATTCCAAACGTCGTAAGCCTTCCAACAAAATCGGCGTCACCTGCCGCTCCGCAATCGCACCAACTATACCGCACATAGTGTCATTTCCATGTTCAATTGATCAATGTATTACTGATTATCCGTTACGGGGCGTTCCCAGGTCGGATGGGTGTATTGCGGCGTCCGCGACAGTGTTAAGCGCCGCGCCGGTGCAGAATGAGTGATGGTCGAACCTGCACCAATTGTAGCGCCTTCACCAACGGTTACGGGTGCAACCAATGCGGTGTTTGATCCCACAAAAGCATTGTCTTCGATACACGTTTCTGATTTTTTAACACCATCGTAATTGCACGTAATAACGCCAGCACCCACGTTGACGCCAGCACCAATGATGGCATCTCCAATGTATGACAAATGATTAATTTTACTGTTTTCGCCGACGCTCGCTTTTTTTAGCTCAACAAAATTGCCCACTTTGGCTTCAGAGGCCAGCTGTGTCCCTGGTCGTATTCGGGCATAAGGTCCTATACGACAATTTTCTCCAATTCGAGCACCTTGAAGATGACTGAATGCCTCAATCGTAGCGCCAGCAGCAATCTCCACATCCATCAGAACACAATGAGGACCAATTGTTACGTTATCGCCCAGTATAACTCGCCCCTCCATTAACACGTTAGCATCCACACAAACATCCATTCCATGGATCAACTCGCCACGAATGGTCACGCTATCGGGATGCATCAGGGTAAGCCCATTCCGCATCAAATCCTGTCTGTATCGATGTTGATAATACTGCTCCAACTCCGCCAGTTGCACACGATCATTCACACCAGATACTTCCATCGGATCATCAATGGAATAGGAACGCAACACACAACCAGCTTGAGCCGCCAAGGCCACAATTTCCGTCAACAGATACTCTTGTTGCGCATTTTGGTTCGTTAACTGAGACAACAATTGTTTTAATAAAACACTTTTAACAACATAGATACCTGTATTAATTTCCCGAATTCGCTTTTGCTCATCGTTAGCATCTTTTTCTTCTACAATAGCGCAGACGTGTCCGTTATCATTTTTCAAGATACGTCCGTAGCCCGTCGGATTTTCAAGCTCAACCGTTAACACACCAAGGTCAACTTCTTGACATACCTCAAAAAAAGCCTGTAGCGTTGCCGAACGGATGAGCGGAACATCCCCGTATACGATTAAAACATATCCTTCATCGTGTAACTCAGGTATAGCTTGTTGAGCGGCATGGCCTGTACCCAACTGTTCAGATTGCCACACCCATTTCAGATCGTTTCCCTTCAAGGCATTTTGAATCATTTCCGCACCATGGCCAATAACCACCACATTATCCCGCATGCCCAAGTGCGTCACCGTATCAACAACATGTTGCAACATGGCACGCCCTGCCAGTGGGTGCAATACTTTTGGACGTCGTGATTTCATACGGGTCCCTTTGCCCGCAGCCAAGATGAGTGCTTGCCAATTCATCATGCTTTATACTCTTTCCTTCATGCCTGAAACGTAATGGGATCAATTCTGTAAATGCAGCAGTGCTGCACGCGCCGCTCGCCATTTGCACGCTCGACCCGCTCGCTTTCGACCAGCGAGCACCAACGTTACCCCACACACGAGCGTCAAGCAACACGCTAAGCATTGCTCGACAAAATGACGCAACTACAAGACACAACTACAAATTGTATACCTTAACAAATCGAATCAACATCCGACAGTCGGAATACAGGAGGGGAGGTGAAAAAAGAATAAAAGTGAACCGACAGGATTGCTGGGCGACTATCAATTTAACATTTTGCTTTTACGAATTTTCTGCAGTGTTCTCAGCTGAGCGACTGCTTCCGCTAAATGAAGCGTTGCTGCAGCGTAGTCGATGTCTGAGCGCTGGTTTGTCAAAGCCTGTATCGCTTCCGCTTTGGCTTTTTCAGCCGCTGCTTCATCCATATCATCGGCTCGCAATGCGGTATCAGCCAAGATAGTCACAATCCGAGGTTGAACTTCCATCATTCCGCCTGAGACATAAAACACATCTTCACGATCGCCTTTGAGCATCAAACGCACAGGACCAGGCATTAACTGAGTTAACAACGGCGCATGATTCGGTGCAATACCCAACTCACCCCATACACCGGGCGCGATGACCATCTGCACCGCACCAGAATAGATTTCTTTCTCCGCACTGACTACCTCGCATCGAATCGTCGAAGCCATTTCATTTTACCTTTATTGATTGCGGAGATATCTATTGCGCAGACATCTCAGGTAGATACTCCTATAACACCGTATACTTAAGCCGTCACGAGCTTCGCTTTTTCAACCGCTTCCTCAACCGACCCCACCATATAGAAAGCCTGCTCTGGCAAGTCATCATATTTTCCGTCAATGATACCCTTGAAACCCGCTATCGTGTCTTTTAAAGAAACGTATTTTCCAAGGGATCCGGTGAAAACTTCCGCAACGAAAAAAGGCTGTGACAAGAAACGCTGTATACGGCGCGCACGTCCAACGGTACGTTTGTCTTCTTCCGACAGTTCATCCATACCCAAAATAGCAATAATGTCCTTCAGTTCTTTATAGCGTTGCAACACCGTTTGAACGCCACGCGCCACCTCGTAATGCTCCTGACCAACTACCAATGGATCAAGCTGGCGAGAAGTGGAATCCAGCGGGTCAACGGCTGGATAAATACCCAACTCAGCAATCTGCCGCGACAACACCACTGTGGCATCCAAGTGCGCAAACGTTGTAGCGGGAGAAGGATCCGTTAAATCATCCGCTGGGACGTACACAGCTTGAATAGAAGTAATAGACCCGGTTTTCGTTGAGGTAATCCGCTCTTGTAAAACCCCCATTTCTTCCGCCAGCGTAGGTTGATAACCCACCGCTGAAGGCATACGGCCTAACAGAGCAGACACTTCCGTACCTGCCAAGGTATAACGATATATATTGTCAACGAAAAGCAACACATCACGACCTTCATCACGAAACTTTTCCGCGATGGACAAGCCCGTCAACGCAACACGCAAGCGGTTTCCCGGTGGCTCATTCATCTGACCATACACCAACGCGACTTTATCCAATACATTGGATTCCGTCATTTCATGATAAAAATCATTCCCTTCTCGCGTTCGCTCGCCCACACCAGCAAACACCGAATAACCACTGTGTTCAATCGCAATATTACGGATGAGCTCCATCATATTTACGGTTTTACCCACACCAGCACCGCCAAACAGACCTACTTTCCCGCCCTTTGCAAAAGGACAAATTAAGTCAATGACTTTAATTCCCGTCTCTAGCAGCTCATTCGTCGCCGCCTGTTCAGCAAAAGTCGGCGCTTTACGGTGTATGGAAGAACGTTCACTTTCACCAATGGGACCGGCTTCATCAATAGGATCGCCCAAAACATCCATGATTCGACCCAGCGTTTCTTTTCCAACGGGAACTTGGATCGGCGCTTGTGTATTGTCGACTGACAAGCCACGCTTTAATCCTTCTGTACTGCCCATCGCAATCGTTCGAACAACACCGTCACCCAATTGCTGTTGAACTTCCAGCGTGGTCGCAGAAGCTGGCACCTTCAACGCGTCGTATATCTTCGGCACAGCATCACGCGGAAACTCCACGTCGATAACCGCTCCGATAATTTGCACTATTCGACCGCTGCTCATCGTCATTTGCCCTCAGCTGGTGGTTCTCAGTTTTCAAAAAATGTTAAAAAAATACTGCATGCAAACCGCGTTAAGTCGTCAACCAACCGCCGCCGCCCCACTGCAAATTTCAGCTAACTCTTGTGTAATGGCTGCTTGCCTTGCTTTGTTATAAGCCAGAGCCAATTCATCGATGAGTTCACCGGCGTTATCCGTCGCGGCTTTCATCGCCACCATTCGCGCGGCTTGCTCACAAGCAATGTTGTCCGCGACGGCTTGATAGACCTGTGACTCAATGTACCGTAAAATTAAGGCTTCCAATATTTCCGTTGCACTGGGTTCATACAGGTAATCCCACTGGTGCTTCGACGCTCCCACTTCTGACTTCTGTACCGGTAACAATTGTAAGATTTCCGGTTGCTGGGTCATGGTATTCACAAATTCGTTGTATCCGATAAGCAAACGATCAATTTTGCCACGCTTATAGGCCTTCAGCATTACGCTCACGGCACCAATCAGCTGCTCCACCGTTGGCGCATCCCCCAAACCCGTAACCGCTGCGGCCACATCTCCTCCCACCGCACTAAAAAAACTCACGGCTTTAGCACCGACCAAACCAAACTGAACACCCACACCCTTATCACTGAAAGGTTTTGTAAACGCCAAGACTTTTTTAAACAAATTCACATTGAGACCACCGCACAAACCTCGGTCGCTCGAAATAACAATAACCCCCATGTTTTGCAGGGGACGCTCAAGCAAAAAAGCGGGTTTGCTGTCGCTGGATGCGTGTGCGACGTGTGAAATCACCTCATAAATTTTCTTGGCGTACGGCTTGGAGGCCATCATGCGCTCTTGCGCCTTTCTCATTTTACTGGCCGCAACGAGTTCCATCGCTTTCGTGATTTTCTGTGTGCTTTTAACACTTCCAATCTTCGTTCGTATTTCTTTAGCGCCAGACATAATACGTGATTCACTGTTGTCGGATTAGAATGGACGCCACACCCTGCGCGTCACGCCAGTTTCAATGAGCACCGCGGTTACCCGTTACCAACTTTCGTTGGATTTAAAGGTCTCCAATACGTCTTTAAATTGTTCCTCAATTTCATTATTCCAATTAGCCGAAGCATTGATTTCATCAAAAAACTCAGCACACTCCGATCGAAAATAGTCGTGCAAAGCCGCTTCAAAGTCACCAATTTTATTTAACGCAATGTCTTTTAAATAGCCCTGATTGGCAGCATATAAGGACAAGGCCATTTCAGCCACCGTCAGCGGTCGATATTGTTTTTGCTTCATCAACTCCGTCACGCGTTGGCCGTGCTCAAGCTGCTCGCGCGTTGCGTCATCCAGGTCAGAAGCAAACTGCGCAAAAGCAGCCAACTCTCGATATTGCGCTAATGCCAATCGAACACCACCACCCAATTTTTTAATTATTTTGGTTTGTGCTGCTCCACCCACTCGAGATACCGATAAACCCGCATTGATGGCTGGGCGAATACCCGAGTTGAATAAATCCGTTTCCAGAAAGATCTGGCCATCTGTGATTGAAATAACGTTTGTGGGTACAAATGCTGACACGTCACCGGCTTGGGTTTCAATAATCGGCAACGCGGTCAACGAACCCGTCTTACCTTTCACTTCCCCATTCGTCATTTTTTCAACATAATCGGCATTCACACGAGAGGCGCGCTCCAACAAACGGGAATGGAGATAGAACACATCTCCGGGATAGGCCTCTCGACCAGGCGGGCGACGCAGCAACAACGAAATTTGTCGGTAAGCCCACGCTTGTTTTGTTAAATCATCGTATACAATTAACGCGTCTTCACCACGATCACGGAAATATTCACCCATCGAGCAACCTGAGAAAGGCGCTAAATATTGCATGGCAGCTGGATCGGATGCCGACGCCGCCACAATAATGGTGTGTGCCATGGCGTCGTGCTCTTCCAGCTTGCGCACAACGTTCGCAATGGATGACTGCTTTTGACCCACGGCAACATAAATACACGTAACGCCCGATCCTTTTTGATTAATAATTGTATCAATCGCTACCGCTGTTTTACCGATCTGACGGTCACCAATAATCAGTTCACGCTGACCTCTCCCAATGGGAACCATCGCATCGATCGCTTTCAAACCCGTCTGTACAGGCTGACTGACCGACTGACGCGTGATCACGCCCGGAGCCACTTTCTCAACCGGCGCCGTGAGGCTTGCGCCCAACTCACCTTGCCCATCAATGGGATTCCCCAAAGCATCCACAACACGCCCAATTAATTCTCGTCCAATAGGCACTTCTAAGATACGGCCCGTACACCGCACTTTTTGGCCTTCCGCAATACGCTGGTAATCGCCTAATACCACGGCGCCAACCGAGTCACGCTCCAAATTCAACGCAATGCCATAATAACCACCTTCGAACTCAATCATCTCGCCAAACATGACGTCTGTCAGACCATAAATTCGGATAATACCGTCCGATACCCCAACAATAGTACCCTCATTGCTGGCTTCTGCGGTCAGGTTCAGATCTTTGATTCGCTGCTTAATCAAATCACTGATTTCAGATGGATCGAGCTGTTGCATGAAATTTACCTCTGAATTAATCGGGTACCAATCGTTATGAAACCATATTGCACATCAAGCGATTTAAGCGCCCACGTATACTGTGGTCAAACACCAAATCACCCGCCTGAATGTACACCCCTCCTAACAGGGTGTTATCCACTTTAGCACAGAGCGTCACCACTGAATTTAATTTGCTCTCCATCACCTGCGTTAAACTCATAAGCTGGGCTTCTGAAAGCGGAAACGCTGACGTTACTTCAACTACAGCAGAACGCTCATGAGCATGACGATAAAACACGAACAGCTGATGCACGAACGGCAGAAGCGATAAACGACCCTTTTGCGCCATGGTCGAGAGAAAATTTTCAAGGCGTTCTGGCCATCCGTCGGTCCCGATCAAACGCTGCAATCCAGCCACTTTCTCACGAGCACTGCTGCTTGGATGACTCAACCATCTCTTCACGTCATCAACACGCGATAATGCCGCTAAGCATCCCAAGCACGATTCCCACTCTTGCAATACCGAACCAGCGAGTGCAAATTCAAACGCCGCTTTTGCGTAAGGTCGAGCAACCGTCAACGGCTCCGTCATGACTCGATCACCTTGTATTGACTACTCAATTTTTCGCCTCACCCTTTTGTTAGCCCGGTCGTTAGTCCGATTCCTAACTGCTTAGCTATCACACCAACGCATCCACACCGCATCACAACTCTTGCGCCAATTCCAGCAACAACTGATCATGATCCCGCTGAGTGACTTGACGCTCGAGAACACGCTCCGCACCCAGCACGGCCAATCCAGCGACCTGTTGACGCAAACTTTCACGCGCCGCATTCACTTGCTGGACCATATCCAATTCCGCTTGCGTTTTGATGCGCTGCGCCTCTTCTTGTGCTTGATCGCGCGCTTCTTCCACCAACTGGTTGGCGCGTTTATTCGCATGCTCAATCAATTTGGCCGCCTGAGAACGCGCCTCCTCAATCAGATCATGTCCTTTTTGCTGAGCCTGTTTTAAATCATGTTCAGCCCGCTCAGCGTCACGCAATCCCGCAGCGATCTTAGCCTGTCGATCTTCCATCACTTTAATGATCGGCGGCCATACGTATTTCATGCAGAACCACACGAAGATGAAAAAGGAGATCATCTGCCCCAATAGAGTGAGATTTAAATTCACACCTAATTCCTCTTCTTTATCGAATAAAATTTATCGAATAAATCAACCGAGCGACTGCTGCAGCAAGGCCACATAGGGGTTTGCGTATAAAATAATAAACGCCACACCAATACCAATCATGGGCACAGCATCAAGCAAACCCGCCACCAGAAACATTTTTCCTTGCAACATGGGAACAACCTCAGGTTGACGTGCGGCACTTTCCAAGAATTTACCGCCCAAAATTGCAAACCCAATACCGGTGCCCAATGCACCCATACCGATCAGTACAGCGGCAGAGATGACGCTGAGCGCACTTAGAATTTCCATTTTTCCTCCAGCTTTTTGTCGTGGTCATTGAATCGAATGAACTGTTTATACCTTAACCCTATTAACCGATACTTTTACCCTATTACCTTAGTGACACGATATGACTCTTATTCTGACTCACCGCTAATGCGTTTCGTGAGCCATGTTCATATATATTATGGTTAACATCATAAAAATATACGCCTGTAACGTGATCACTAAGATGTGGAAAATCGCCCAAGGGACACTGAGCGCAAACTGCGCGTAAAACGGCAGGCACGCAATCATAATAAAAATAAGTTCACCCGCAAATAAATTTCCATGCAATCGCAACCCTAATGAAATGGGTTTGGCCAGTAAGCTTACCGTTTCCAGAATAAAATTAAAGGGGATAAACCATTTACCCAAAGGCTGCAGGGTGAGCTCCCCCACAAAACCACCGACCCCTTTCGCGCGTATACTAAAAATAATCATCAATACAAACACAGAGAAAGACATACCCAAGGTCACATTCACATCCGTTGTCGGTACAACCTTCATGTGTGATACGCCCAGTTCCAAAGCAATACGAGGCAGCAAATCAACTGGGATTAAATCCATCCCATTCATGAGCAGCACCCAAACAAAAATCGTTAACGCCAAAGGCGCTACAGCGCGATTCGCTCCATGAAAACCATCCTTCACACTGTTATCTACAAATTCGATCACGATTTCAATCGTATTTTGCAAGCCCTCAGGCACTCCTCGAGTGGCTCGTTTTGCGATACGCGAAAAACATAAAATAAACAAGGCCCCTAAGCCAATAGACCACAACATGGAGTCAACGTGAATGGACATAAATCCCATCTGAGTCGCTTCATCCGCTGTATGGGCCAGTCCCCAAGAACCATTTGGAAAACGACCAAATACAAGATTTTGTAAATGGTGAGCGATGTATCCTGGTATAGTTTGTTCAGCTGAACCGGACATGGAAAACACCTAATTTCGCAATGAGTGATTCAATATAAATATCTAAATGAGTACGCCTGGATACAAACGTGACGCCCTTAACCCTCTACGCCCATCTTCTTAAACCCCAACCTTCCTAAATCCCAACCAGGTGGACAGCAGTTGTGTCATCGCCACTCCCAAGACCACCCATGGCAGCTCCAGATAATTTGTAGCCACAACGACGAGCATCAAAATAAGAAAGAACAACACTTTAAGTACTTGCCCTCCCCATAATACCGCACACATTGCTCGTGCCTGGCGCGCACCACTAACTCGAAAATAACGTCGCGCCAAACAGCATGAGAAAACAACAATAAAAACCACACCAGACAGCACTGAAGTCAATTGT